>JAUWDC010000049.1 GCA_030608985.1 Desulfobia sp.
TAGAAGTGTTTCTGGAATTCCGCCACAGTTGACATCAATCATTGGCATGTTTCTGCGAGAGCTGTTTTGATGAATAGCCTTTGCTATTAATTCCTTACCGGTCCCGGATTCTCCGGTGATAAGAACAGTCGTTTTATAATCGGCAATTTTGGTGATGGTTTTAAAAATGGTCTGCATCACATCGCTTTGAGCGATAATGTCAGTAAATGAATAAGCAGGGGTCTCTGCGTCCATGATTGTATTCCGGTCTGTTTAGGGTTCGCTTAATATATGTTGCAGTGTCAATTCATTTCTACGAATTTATTCTTGACCGAGCCCTCAGTTTGTCGGGAGCTCTGTTTTCTGACTATTACGAATGGCGCTAACCCCGAGTGAACGGGACTCTTTTCAGTCCCCCCTTGAGGGGGATAAGTGCCTTGGTGGTAAAAGTAACCAGCTAATTTCACTCAATATTTTTTAGTTTCTTGTTTTTTATGGCAGAAGTTTACGAGTAAGGCGCTAAATAAAGTTCATAAAAAAAGTTCAATGAGTGCCTACACTATAAAATATATTTACATCATATCTCAAGAAGGAAAAACAAGTTTATGAAGAAAAAGTTGGATGTGCATATCGAAAAAAAGATATAATAAGGCTGAGATAGCGAGAAAAGGACCATAAGGGATAACGGTTTTCCCCCCTTTTTTTTGTTTGATCATTGCCCCGATTCCAATAATTGTTCCGAAAAGTGAACTGCTGAATATAACAAAAGGCAATGACTGCCACCCCAGAAAGGCTCCAATCATGGCAAGAAGTTTGATATCTCCACCACCCATTCCCATTCGTTTTGTGAGGAGGAAATAGACCAGGGCCAACAGATAAAAGGAGCCGCCCCCGATAAGAATTCCCAATCCAGCATCACTCCATTGTAGGTAAGGGTTCATGAAGGAGAAGGCAAAGCCGATTAAAATTCCGGGAATACTGATGACATCGGGGATAATTTGATGGCGAAAATCAACAACAATTATAACGAGAAGGCTAGCGGAGAAAATGAAATAGAAAGCAAACAGAAGCCAACCAAATTTTAGCTTCAGGCCAATGGCCAGTAGACCCATGCATGCTTCAACTGTTGGATATTGCCATGATATGGATTCATGGCAATAACGGCATGATCCTTTCAAAAAGAGGAAACTGAAAATAGGTATATTATCATACCATTTTAAGGGTGTTTTGCATTTTGGACAGTGGGAGGCCGGAAAAACAATTGATTGCCCGGGCTCTGGAAGGCGAAAAATTGCAACATTAAGAAATGAGCCCACAATGGCTCCCAGGATGAAAACAAGGATAGCTTCGGGTAATATAATCATTTGAGGCATGCCACACTCATAACATAATATGAAAGAATCTCAACAGACTTGGTTGATACTGTCTTAGGATTTAGTGCCTTACAACTTGTTTTGTGGGGAAAAATAGCAAGAAATTAAAAAATTTATTTTGAAATAAAATACTCGAAGGTATCTCTTCGTTCGCTATCTACATCTGCTGTGAAGGCACTTATCCCCCTCAAGGGGTGACTAAGAAGAGTCCTGTTTATTGGGATTAGTATAGAGCAACGTTTTGCCAGACCGGTAAAAATTTGTTAAGAATACTTACCAGGCTGGAATAAAGACCTATCAGATTGATTGCAGAAAAAAAGGATCATGGAGCACGTGTGATTTTATCCATTGAGGAGTCAATTCAGCGGCTTAAGGCTGAAATAATTGCTCAGGACTGGGGCTTGAGTACGAAAAGGATCGACCTGCTCGAAGCCGCATTTTCCTGTTTGCAGGAGCGTTTCAAAAACCGCAAGGCTGCGCATGCTATTTTGATAATGGCAGGAAGTGTTCTCAGCTATGTCAAAAGAAAAGGTGAGAATACCCCATCAAATTCCATTGATTTCCTGAAAGAAGCGATGGCCCATATTGTCAATCTCTATGAGGCTGATACTTTTGACCCGGAAAGTGAGGAAAAACTGTTTAACGGTCTCTATTACCGTTTTAATGGTTTAAAAAAGAAAATAAAAGAAGAGAGAGAAAAACAGGCTGGAAGAAGCGATGAGCCTGCAGATGAAGAGCCTGAGGAAGAAAAAAGTCCTGTTGAGTCAGAAGAGGAAATAGAGGGCTTGTTTTTCCCTGATGACCGTATAGATCAGATATTTATTCCTGAAACAATTGCTCGAATAAAAGAAACAATTACATCACTGCACTTTAAGGCGGATGCAGACACTGACCTTGCAGAAGTGGATCTGTTGCTGAACGATCTGCAGATGTCGCTGGAGCGGGCTGAGAAGGTTGGTACCACGATAAAACAACTGGTTGCCAATCTTCAGACAGTGCGGCAAACCATTTTAGACCCTGATGGTGTAGATGGAGAAAAATTGGAGCAAGCTCGTGAGACTTCAGGAAGTTCAAATTCTGAATTGACAACCAAAGAGTCTAAGCAGAATACAGTTGTAAAACAGTCCATAAAAAAATGCCCGCCTATGGTGCTGCGGGAACTTATTTTCGACGACATTTCTCTTTATGTTGAAGAAAGTGCGATAAGTTTAATCCGTACAATATCAGTCGGCAGGCAAAGGAGTTATATCCGTAACAGCAGTGTACCCTTGAAGGATTTTGCACGCCTGTTCCGAGGTCTGGCTAAACAGTTCGAAGGTCATCTGGGCAATATTCCTGATAAAAAACTGAAAAAATTGACTCTTCCTGTCATGATGCCTCAGGGGCTTGGCTTATCTGTGGTGCCAGAAAATCAAGCCCTCACCCTTGTTTGTGTTACTAATGGCCAATGGAACGGAGCATTACTTTGTTCTTCGGTAAGCGAAGTAACAACGACTATGGTTGGGTTTCAGGCTGCCAGAAACGGTGATATTCTTGGGGATGGATTTTGTGAGGAGGGGAGACAGTTTCTCCTCCTGGACACTGTTTCATTGTTAAGAAGGGAAGGTTTTTTGACTATGGTGTAACTATTGGTAGTTTCCAGGGAGTTATAAAAGGTCTGTCGGTGGGTATTTTTTAGAGACTTATAAATAATTTCGAAGTCTGCGCTTATCTGGTGTTATTTCTGGCCAAGAAATTAAAAAATTACAATAAAATCAAAAGATTAGAATCTACGGTTAAGGCTCTTATAACCCCTCAAGGGGGTACTAAAAAGAGTCCCTAAAACCTGAATATTTTTTCCAGTTTATCTGGGTCAGGAGGGAATGTGGGCAGAAAAGAACGGCGAAAAAATATCAGGGTGGCTTTTCAAACAACGGGAACATTACGCTTTGCAGATGGAGAATATGCCCATTGTCAAACAAAGGATTTAAGCCTGAAAGGGGTATTTATTCCCGGAATAGTCGACCGTGAACCCGGAGAAAAGTGTCATGTTACAATACATCTTTCCGGGACCTCTTCTGAACTTAAAATTAATATGACTGGAGAGGTGGTTCGTAAAACAGAAGAAGGAATTGGGGTATATTTTGATGAGATTGATATAGACAGTTTTTTCCATTTGAAAAATATCGTGTATTATAACACTGACCATCCTGATCAGATAGCAGAACCTTATTTGGAAACTGTTCCGGATGGAACGTATGTCGATGATTGATGTGATGGATATTAAAAAAGGCACTCTTACTCAAAAAAGAATGACTTGGTGAAAGTATGGCTCTGTTACAACTTACGATAATTCCACTGGGAACCAAAACAGCCAGTGTTGGAGACTATGTTGTCGATATCCAGAAGGCTTTGGAAAAGGAGAATGTTTCCTTTCAGCTTACAGATATGGGAACATTGATTCAGGGAGATGTTCATGACTTGCTGCAGGTTGTATCCCGGATTTATGAGTTGCCCTTTCAACGGGGGGCAGTCAGAGTTGTCACCCAGATAGTAATTGATGATCGGCGGGATAAAGAAATTGCCATTGGCGATAAGACCGCAGCGGTCAAGGAACGGATGTGAAAAGTGGAAAAAGAAATTTTAATGAAACCAAAAAGAATTGAAAGAGGGCCCAGAAAAATACGCATCTTGCCTTTTGTGGTGCTTACTTTTTTCCTGTTTCTTTTTCTTGCCGGAGTTATTAGTGGTGAGCCGTCTCGAGTTCTTGAGCAGTCCTGGCAGATTTGTCTCAGTTGTATTGGAATAGGGTAGATATGGAACTTGCGCGAAAGTGGGTGCAGATCATTATTGGTTTCTTGACCAACGGGTATTGGGCATTTCCTATTACGAGAACCATATATCAGGGGCCCTTAAAAGTTGTCTGTTCACCTGGGTTAAATTGTTATTCATGTCCGGCGGCTACAACCTATTGCCCCATGGGGGCCCTGCAGCAGTTGATGGTTTCCATTCGTTTCAGCCTGGAAACCGGGTATTATTATTTTGGCTGGTATGTGCTGGGTTGTATAGGTGTGGTTGGCAGCTTTCTAGGAAGAATGGTCTGTGGATGGGCCTGCCCTTTCGGCTTTGTCCAGGAAATGCTCCACAAGATTCCATCTCGCAAATGGGGTGTTCCCCGCGTTTTACGGTTTGTTAAATATGGTGTGCTTTTTGGCATGGTGCTGCTTCTGCCACTGGTTGTAGTGAGCGAGTTTGGTATCGGGGAGCCCTGGTTCTGTAAGTATCTTTGTCCTGCGGGTACCCTTGAAGCCGGTATCCCGATGCTTCTGCTCCGACCAGAGTTACGAAGTACCATCGGTTGGCTTTTCTACAATAAACTGATTATTCTGATAGCCTTTATTATATGGAGTGTACTGGCAAGCAGGCCATTTTGTCGTGTAGCATGTCCTTTGGGAGCTTTTTATGCTCTTTTTAGCAGGGTTCGCCTGGTTAAGCTGCAACTTGATGAGGCAAAGTGTACCCAGTGTGAAGCATGTCACCACGTCTGCCCCATGGGAGTTAAATTTAACGAATCACCGAATGATGCAGAGTGTATATCCTGTATGGCCTGCATGAATAAGGCGTGCCGTTTTGATGCGATTTCTTTGTCTGTTGCAGGAATTCCGTTACGGACTGTTGAAGTAATGAAAAGAAAAGAAGCATGAGATCGCTGATCAGGAAGCATCTTTACTAAAGTTATTCTAACTAGTTGAATTAATATATAAGAATGGAGTTTTTCATGAAGCGTTTTGGGCTGGCAGTTTTATTTCTGCTTGTTTTCACCTCTATTGCCAATGCCAAAATGGTCAGCATTGCTAATGATCTCGTAAATATGCGGACTGGTCCGGGGAAAAAGTATTCTGTGGTATGGGAACTGGGAAAGGGATACCCGTTAAAGGTTCTGCAGACAAAGGGAGAGTGGATAAAGGTTAAAGATTACGAAAATGATACAGGCTGGATATATAAAAAATTAGTGAATCGCTCTCCCCATCTCATAGTGAAAAAGAAGATCGTCAATATACGCAGCGGTCCGGGAACAAAATATAAAATTATCCGCAAGGCTCAAAACGGTGTTGTGTTTAGGACACTTGAACGTAAAAATGGTTGGGTCAAAGTAAAGCATGAGGAGGAAAATGTAGTTGGCTGGGTAATGAGAAGTCTTTTATGGGGGTGGTAGTCTCCTGTATTGAGCATTAGATAAAAGTGACGGAAGTATGGTGGGTTACTACATTTTGGTGTTTGACAGGGTTTTGTGAAGTGTGATATCATCACTAAAATGAGACATTTGTTGTACCTGTCGAGTTACGTATGCCGGTAAAGGATGTCTCTTCTTTCTTTCTATTATTTCAGCGTAATAAGGGGAAGCCTCATGAGGAGAATCATTCTAGTCAACCAAAAAGGTGGATGCGGGAAAACTACTACTGCTATTAACATTGCTTGCTGTCTCGCCTTGAAAGGGAAAAAAGTTCTCTTGATAGATTTGGATCCTCAAGGCCATTCCGGCCAGGGTTTGGGAGTTCAGCCTGACTTGATTGAGAAAAGTATCTATGAGGTGCTTTCAGGAAAGATAGCCATAGAAGATGCCATCATGCCTGTGAGGGAAAATCTTGATGCTGTTTTTTCCAATATTGTTTTATCTGCCTTTGAGCAGCTTATGGCTGGAAAACCAGGACGAGAATATACGCTTACGGGCAGTCTTGCCGGTATAGAAGAAAAGTACGATTATCTTATCATGGATAGCCCACCGGGAGTCGGGCTTCTATCTTTTAACGGGCTCATGGCCGCAGATGAAGCCATTATTCCTGTGGAGCCCAGTTCTTTCTCCCTTGATGGGTTGGAAAAACTACTGGAAACAATATGTTTAGTAAAAGAGAAGGCGGGACATGATCTCGCCTTTTCTGTTTTGGCAACAAATGTTGACCAACGAACTAATTTCAGTAAAAAAGTTGTCTCAATCTTAAAAGAGAAGTTCCCGGATAATTGTTTTTCAACGATTATCAATAGTTGTACACGGGTAAAAGAAGCAACATATTATGGGAAACCCGCATGTGAATACGATAAAAAATGTGCTGCTTTTTTCGATTATTCACAGTTGACTGAAGAGATCCAAGAAAGGGAGAATGAAAGAAGGGAAAAACAAAAGGACAAGACTGAAGTTGTCTTTCATTGCCGGGCACCGGAAGACTCAATGGTGCAAATTGCCGGAGACTTCAACGACTGGACTCCTGAAACCCTTCAGCTTGTTCATGGGGAAAATGGGTCTGTCTGGCAGAAAAGTATCACTCTTTCCGCAGGTGACTATCAATATAAATTTCTTATAGACGGAAACTGGACGCCGGATTCTAAAAATATGGGAATGGTTGATGATCCATTTGGCAGCCAAAATTCTGTGATCAGCGTATAGGTTGCCGAGCTCTTATGGGTAACATGTGCAGAAAGCCGAGGATGCTGGAAGAGGTTTCACACTTTTTTTTGTCAGATCTACCTGGCCAGGCCAGCTCTCGCAAAATATCTGGGGGGTCTCATGATACCAAGGCTCCTCCTGTTGGTGTCATTATTGTAGATAAAAACAAAATTATGCGTTTTGCTAATCCTATAGCAAGGCGCATGCTTGGTTTGGAGGCAGAAACATATCTTGGCCAGTTGTTCAATTTCTTCATCGAGGTCAATGAAGTATCAGAGGTCAGCATAGTAAGGGAAAACAGGAAACCCGGGATAGCGGCAATGCAGATAAGAGCAACCGAATGGGAAGATGAGTCTGTCTATTTTGCTGTAATGCGATGTGACCAGAAGTTGGCGCAAAAAAAGGTGTGACACTAAGGTATGGCGGAGAGAGAGGGATTCGAACCCTCGGTGGA
>JAUWDC010000127.1 GCA_030608985.1 Desulfobia sp.
TGATGCCGGTCCGGAAGCGCTTTTCAAGTTTACTGTTGAGAATTTCCCTGCTGTGGTTATTAATGATGTCCACGGAAACGACTACTACGAGATGGTGAAGAAGGGGAAATGAGTTCTGGGTTTCGGGTTCTAAGTTTTTACTAAAAAAAGGGTTTGACACAGAGAGTGTCAAACCCTTTTTGTTTTTCTATTTTCTATTTTCTAAAAGCTAACAGCTAACAGCTACTCAGTCAGTTTACTGAAAACGCTTAGGCCTTTGAGAAGCATCAGCGCCTGGTGAAGTTGATTGTCCTGCTCAATTTCCTTCTGTTTTTTTGCCTCTTCACTCTCATCTTCGGCGGTCGCTTCTTTGTCGTTTTTTTCTTCCTCATCACCATTTTCAAAATGGTGTTTGAGATCTTTTTCGCGCAGGAACTTCATTTTCTTCTTTTCATCTTCAGCGGGAGCTTTTGGAGTTATGAGCTGAGTGGGAATGACGATGTCAGGAGTGATTCCTGTTGCCTGGATAGACGTTCCGTTAGGAGTGTAATATCTGGCAGTGGTCAGTCTGAGCCCGGCACCATTTGTCATAGGAATTATGGTCTGCACAGACCCTTTTCCAAAAGTTTGGGCTCCCAAGATAAGGGCTCTTTGGTGATCTTGCAAAGCGCCTGCTACAATTTCAGAGGCACTGGCACTTCCTTCATTGACAAGGACGATAATTGGGAAGTTATACTTGTCCCCATTAGCATGGGCTTTAAACTCCATGTTCTGATCTTTAATGCGTCCTTTAGTGAAGACAATCATTCCCTCCTCGAGGAAAATATCTGAAATCTTTACTGCTTGGTCAAGTAAGCCACCAGGGTTACTTCTCAAGTCAAGAACCAACCCTTGAAGGTCACCATCTTCAGTCAACTCAACTAAGGCTTTTTTAAATTCCTTGGTTGTTTTCGACTGGAAGTTCCGGATACGAATATATCCATACCCAGGTGCTAAAGTTTTTGATTTTACACTGATAAGTGGAATCACATTCCTGATAATGGTTATATCTTTTAGTTCAGTTAATCCTTCCCTGTGAATGGAAATGGTGACTTTGGTTCCCTTTGGGCCGCGTAATTTTTTCACAGCCTCCATGAGACTCATATCTTTTGTAGATTCATCATCTATTTTCAATATCTTATCTTGGGCCGGTACGCCCATTTTATAGGCGGGTGTCCCTTCAATAGGTGAAACCACAGTAAGAATCCCGTCTTTCATCGTTATTTCAATACCGATACCGGAAAAACTGCCCTTTGTCTCAATCTTTAATTCCTGGAAATCATCCGGTTTCATATAAGAAGAGTGAGGGTCGAGGGTCGCAAGCATTCCTTTGATTGCACCTTCGATAACTTCGGAGCTGTCAATTTCTTCGACATAATTTTGTTGCAGCAAATTGAGTACATTTGAAAATGCCTCAAGGTTCTTATAGGTTTCCTGAGTGCCTGCTTCTACTTGGTGAGAGCGTTCCCAAAAAGAGAAAGTGATAACTGCCAGGCAGGTGGTAAAGATGACAAAGTATTTTTTTGCAGAAAGCTTACTTAATTTCATGATATTCCTATTTGAAAATTTAATGCTGTTGTATTTTGATACTCACCTGATACTTTAGCATGCCGGCGTCAATCAGACAATCCCCCATTTACAGATTTCCAGGTAACTTCAAAGTTGATTCGAAATTGCTGTTAACCACCACGAAGAACACGAAAGTCACGAAGAACAACTTATTGAAAACAAAAAAGAAAGCTTTTTGTGTTTTTTCTTCGTGTTTTTTCGTGACCTTTATGATAGATAATCGCCTTGTTTCAGGGTGCTACGGTTCGATTTGACATGCTTATGTGCAGGTTTCCATCACTCTTGGAGTTTTGTGGAAAGTTCCTGGGATGATAAGTCGAGCCATTGAAGTGGGTCTTGTGGTTCTGTGTTTAATCGAACTTCAAAGCTGAATCCCTGATTGAGGTTGCCGCTATGAAGACTCGACGTCGCAATGCGCTCTCCCTGGACTACCGGTTCATTGTTCTTTTTAGTGATATTGCCTACATCGCTTGTGAGGGTGAAGTAATGATTCCCATGGTCAATGATGATAAGTTTGCCATACCCTCTCAACAGGCCTGCATAGACAATTTTCCCGGGATAAATAGCCTTGATGTCACTTCCAGGTTTCGTTTTAATGCTAATGCCTTTGGAAACGGAAGGAATACCAAATCGCCCCTTACTCTCTTCTCCAAAATATCTTACCACCGAGCCGGAGGCTGGGGCCGGCAGTATTCCTTTTTTTCCGGCAAAGCCCCGAAGGTGAAGAGGGCGTCTCTTTTTAAAAGCTTTAAGAGGGAAATCTTTGATAAATTGTCGTTCTTTTTCCTGTTTAGCCTCTGAACGCTGTTTTTCTAGATTTTTCAAGGTGTCAGTAAGCGAAGCGGCAGCGGTTTTCATCTCTCCAATAGCCTGCTGGTAGAGTTTCTTTTCCGTAACGACCCTTTTGAGTAAATGCTGTCTTTCAACCTTCGTGTCAGCCAGAATCCTCTGTTGATCCTCCACCTTCGCTATACTTTCATTCAGTTTTCTTTTTTCTTCCTCATGGGCAGCTCGTGATTTTTCCAGTTCCTCTATTTTGTCTTTATATGAATGAATAACTTGTTGGTCATGACGCAGCATGAGATGATATGATTCCCTGAAACTCACAAGGTCAGGAAGAGAAGATGCAGAAAATATTACATTCATATGGCCTATATCTCCGGTCCTGTAATAAGCGGCCAGGCGATTTTCAGTATATTTCTGAAGGGTGTTTTTCTGCGCCAGGATTTTTTCCATTTCCTGCTTTTTTCTTCTGGTCAGCTGCTCCTGAATCTCCATTTTCTGTTTGAGATGAGTTAATTTTTTCCCTTCAGTGTCAATCTGTTCCTCCAGAGCCTCAAGCTGGTCAAGTAGACTTGTTTCTTTTTTTTCGGATGATTCTACTTTGGAACTGTGTCCTTTAATTCCCTCAAGAACACGCTCTATTTTTTTTCTATGCGCGTCCAGATTCTGATCATACTCCTCTATGGAATCAAGGGCATGGATTGATGGACTTATAATGATGCCGATAATGAACAGGAAGATCGCTATAGACAGTTTAGAGAACACGTTACAGCACCTTTGACGTATTTTGCAGATAGCACCCTAAACAACAGGGCACTTTTTTCAGTACCCTTTTGAGGGATATAAACTCCGACTTCGAAAAACACTCATACTCTGCGTTAATCTTCGGTATCAACTTGACATTACTGGTGGCGATAATTTTAATCACGACTTCTCGAAGTCTCCCCTATCGGCAAGTTCATCCACATTCTAAATACGTAATAATTTTCTGATGGAAATCATACTCCCTGATGTACAAAGAAGTATGCTTATTACGAGAATGAGTATTATGTGGGAAGCGGGAAGAAAGGTGAGGGTGAAAAGATTCATGAAGCCAGGACCACTGAAATTGGCTTTTATCCACTGAAAGAGGAGATAAAGCGCGGCGAGCCCGAGTGTAGAGCCAAAAAAACCTAAAAGGAATCCTTCAACAAGAACCGGTCCCTTTATGTACCAATTTGTAGCCCCAAGATATCTCAGGACTTTTAGTTCCTGATGTCGGGCCACAACGGTCAGCCTTATTGTGTAGGAAACCATAAAGGTTGTTGTGAAAAGAAGGAGTGTTCCACTGAGAATAACAATAAACCTCAGGAGTTTTATGAAGTAACTGAACCGTTCAATCCAGCTGTGCCCATATTGAACCTTTGAAACACCAGGCATACTGCTTAAATAGTCTGAGAACACCTTTATTCTCGAAAGGTTTCGCAGTTTCTTGTTGGGATAGATATGTATGGAATGGGGTAGAAATGATGAGGTAAGATCTTTGAGAACTCCTCGTTCAGCCCCTAATTGTTTTTCCAGACTCTGAAAGGCCTGGTCCGGTGAGATGAATGTTATTTTCTCGATCTCACCAAAATTTCGTATGTTTTTTATATAGAGTTTTTTCATTTCCGCTGAAGGAGCATCATCCAGGTAGACCATCAAACGCAAATCATCGCCAAAACGGGATCCGGCTTCAACCATATTGGTATAAATGAGATAGAAAAATGAAAATATGAGAACAGACAATGTAACAGTAACTGTGGTCATGAGCTGAACACTCCAACTATGACGGATATTTCGCGCTGTCTGTGAAAAAATAAAGGAAAGAATGCTCATACAGTGTCCTTACTTTTGACGTATTATTTTTGACGTATTCGTAGATAAGCGTAGACTTCGAAAAGCACTCATACGCCGCGTGAACCATCTGTAAGTTCATTATTTTTCAGTTATCTGGCCATGTTGCAGATGCAGCAGCCTATGGTGAGTATCTTTAAAAATAGAAGTGTCATGGGTGGCTATGATAATGGTAGAGCCCTGCGTATTCAGCTGATCAAAAAGAGCCATCACTTTCGCGGTGGCCTCATCATCGAGATTCCCTGTGGGTTCATCGGCAAGAAGAAGAGGAGGTGCATTGGCAGCAGCTCGTGCAATGGCCACCCTCTGTTGCTCTCCCCTGGAAAGTTTGCCGGAGGGGTTGTTTCGCTTGTCTGTAATGGAAAGCATTTCCAGTAGTTCATTGACTCGCTGTTTAATTTCTCTAGGGCTTTTTAACCTCACCTCCATGGCCATAGCGATATTCTGGAAAACTGTCTGTTTAGGCAGCAGCCTGAAGTCCTGATAGGCAACACCAATTCGTTGGCGTAATTTTTGTACTGCTGTGGAGTTCAGCTTGTTTATATCATTTCCACCTATTTCGATGAGACCTTTTGTTGGCCGCTCTATACAGGTAAGGAGTTTTAACAGGGTTGTTTTTCCAGCACCACTCGCCCCGGTTAAAAAAATTAATTCACCTCTTCTTGCAGTAAAGGAGACATCCCGTAAGGCCATAACATCAGGAGGATAGATTTTAGTCACCTTAACTATATCAATAATTTTACTATTTTCAGATGGTTGTATACTCATATATTCTTTTTTTGTAAGGCACTGGTGAGCTCTCTTTCAGGTCAGAGTTTTACCCACGTTTAAAGCCCCTCGTGAACTGTTACCTTTTTTTATGGCAGGTGGTTAAAGTCTATAACATAATAAATAAAATGCTGTGATTGTGAAGACTTACTTCTC
>JAUWDC010000195.1 GCA_030608985.1 Desulfobia sp.
AAAAGGAGGCTATCATTACATAGCCAACATTTTTGAGGAAACAGCAGACAATGAAATGCAACACGCCAAGGATGAATTCAAACTGCTGCATGGTATTGGTGACACAGCTGCAAACCTGAAAGAAGCCATGGATGGTGAGAACTATGAAACCACCGAAATGTATCCAACATTTGCCAAAGAAGCAGAAGAGGAAGGCAATATGGAAGCCGCTGCTCTTTTCAGGCAGATTGCCAGGGTTGAAGCTCACCATCGGGAGAGATACAGAAAATTATTAGAAATGGTAGAAAACGGTACTGTATACAAAAGGGAAACCCCAATCAAATGGAAATGCAGCAAGTGTGGTTTCATTCATGAAGGCACTGAGCCACCAGAGAAATGCCCTTCGTGCAAACACCCTACAGAATACTTCGAGCCTGCCAATTTAGATGTCTAAGTTGCAGTCCAATCTCTAATACCAGGAGAGAATTATGGCAGAAAAAAGCCCCGCCGGATGCGCCCGGCCTACAGGCGGTTTAGTTGGAGAACAAGATAATCCTGATTCAACGCAAAATTCAGATACAAAACCCATGGAGAAAAAGAAAATGATAATGGTTGGCCAAAAAGTTCCAGATTTCACAGCGCCAGGATTTCACAAAGGCGAATTTGTTAATGTTAAGCTTTCCGATTACCTGGGCAAATGGGTATTACTCTGTTTCTACACCGGTGATTTTACCTTTGTCTGAGCCACTGAAATTTCAGCGGTCGCTGAAAAATATTCTGAATTCCAGAAATTGGACGTAGAAGTCCTTTCAATGAGTATTGACAGTATGTTTGTCCACAAAATGTGGAATGATGATGAACTTTCTAAAATGGTTGAAGGAGGGGTTCCGTTCCCGATGCTGTCAGATGCCGGTGGCAAGGTTGGTACAGCCTATGGTGTCTATGATGAGGCTGCAGGCGTGGAGACTCGCGGAAGATTCATTATTGATCCGGACGGCGTTGTCCAGGGTTATGAAGTTCTTACCCCTCCTGTCGGCAGGAACGTCAACGAAACCCTTCGTCAGCTACAGGCCTTCCAGCTTGTGCGGGAGACCCAAGGTGCTGAGGCAACACCTTCCGGCTGGAAACCAGGCAAATTAACCCTCAAACCCGGTATAAACCTGGTTGGCCAAGTGTGGAAAGAGTGGAAAACAGAAATGGCTTTTGACTAACCCCGATCAGCGGGAAAAATCAGTCACATCCATCAACTCGATAAGCGAACGAAGAGAGACATCGAGAACCTAACACTTTTCAACTTAAAACTTTTTTTACAAACCTTAAAGGAGGTCTATAATGCAAAAATGGGAATGCCCTTGTGGCTACATCTATGATCCGGAAGAAGGTGACTATGAGAACGGTGTTGAACCGGGAACAGCCTGGGAAAATGTTCCTGAATCCTGGGTCTGCCCTAAATGTGGGGCGGAAAAAGCAGATTTCTGGGAGTGTGATTAATCCTCTTCAGATCATAAACTAACACGCAACCCCTTGGGCCACTAATCCAAGGGGTTGCGTTGTGTTCACTTCACCCTGTACAGGACACATTCATGAGTAAAGAAAAACCCGTAATCTTTGCCTTTCGCGGCAATCCGATGTGCTTTATCCATGTTCTTTTAAATGCTATTGATCTCCATGAAAAAGGAAGGGAAGGAAAAATTGTCATAGAGGGAGATGCCGTGGCGCTTGTCCCTGAAATGAGAGAACCCGACCATATGCTTTCAGCTCTCTACCAAAAAACAAAAGAACTTGGTTTGATTGTTGCTGTGTGCAAAGCCTGCTCAATGAAACTAGGTGTTGCAGATGCTGTTCAGAAAGAAGGTCTGCCTCTCTTTGGCGATATGTCCAACCATCCTTCCATGTCGGCGTTTCTTGACGATGGCTACCAGATTATTACCTTCTAACCCCGAGTGAACGGGATAAGTGCCTTGGAGATAGTCCCAAAATATCAGGTGGTTAAAGCTTCTTGAATTTCTTGTTTTTTTGACAAAAGTTCCGAAGTAAGGCACTAAAAAGCAGATGCCTATGAGATGGACAGAATGCAATAGGTCATAGGCCTGGACAATAATGACAACAAGGAAGCAAAAATGAAAAAAATATACCTGTCACTGACATTGCTAGCATTTATTACTCTGCCACTCTTGGCAACAGCAGGTGACACGGGTCCCGAAACAATGGACCTGAAAGAAAGATTCAAGGTTGAAGGCAAAAAGAAAGCTGTTATTTTTCCCCATCGCCAGCACCAGTCAAAGCTTGAATGTGCCAAGTGCCATATCAACCCTCAGGGTGGTGGCGATCTGAATGTGGAAATAGTCAATATGAAAGGAGCCCGAAACGACTTTCACACGAAATTCTGCTGGCCATGCCATAAAGAAATGAAAGTCCCCAAAGGCCGTTCCTGCAGCACCTGTCATAAATAAACAGATTGATTCGTAAGAAGTATGCCGGGAAACAAAACAGGCCACGAAAAAAGAGTTCGTGGCCTGTAGTATGTTTTAAAACGTCAACCTAAAACACATGTACTGTATCACTCTTTGTCAAAGAAAAATCTCTCTTCACCAAAGGCCGGCTTCAGCTCATCAAGCCAAGTTGCCTTCTCATCGTAAGCAGCAAAAAAAGGTTTCCTCACCCAGTCAGAGTCACGTCCCTGCAGCATTTGCAGGACAAGCACTTTTTCTCCTCGTATTTCACTTACTCCAACGACCTGAACTTTTCCAGGGAAAGCCGACATGCTTGGTCCTCGGACAGTGCGGGCAATACCACTCACCTGCTGGTAGGCTCGACGATATATTTCCCATGCCGTAACAAGGGGAAGACCAAAATATCGATAGGCCCCGGTATTCCTGGCCACAAACATATAATAAGGCACACAGCCAAGCTTCACCTGCTTTTTCCACATATCCGCCCATATGCCAGGGTCGTCATTAATGTGTCGCAACAGCGGTGACTGCGTACGAACCAGGGCTCCTGTAGCGCGAATACGGCCTATAGCCTCCTGCACTATATCCGTTTCAAGCTCACGGGGAGAATTAAAATTGGCCATAAAGGTCAAATGCCTCCCAGAAGCGATGATCTCCTCAAAAAGCTCCAGAAGATCATCGGCATCCGCATCATTTACAAAGCGATGGGGCCAGTACGATAGCGACTTACTACCAAATCGAATAGTCTGTAAATGAGGAATATCGGCTGCCAGAATCGGATGAATATAAGAAGCGAGTGTTTTGGTTCTCATAATCATGGGATCACCACCGGTAAAGAGCAGATCAGTGACCTCAGGATGTTTTGTGATATAGTCTATCAGCAGTTCTGTTTCCCGCATGGCAAAACGAAGCTCATCAATTCCTACAAATTGAGGCCAGCGAAAACAGAAGGTACAATACGCATGGCACGTCTGGCCTTGACTCGGGAAATAAAGAACTGTTTCCTTATACTTATGCTGCATACCAGACAACATTTCGCCATTCAGGCTAGGCCGGTTATACTCTAACTGGCCCGCTGAATGGGGATTGAGTTCCTCACGGATACTGTTGGCACATTTCCGGATCTCCTCTTTTGATGCTTCTCTACGGATACGTTTGGCCATTTCAGAAAAATGAACCGGGTCAAGCATTTCTTTCTGGGGGAAATTGAGGATAAAAATAGGATCATTCGGAATATTATCCCAGTCAATTAACTCATTCACAACATAGCTGTTTGTCTTGAAAGGAAGAACACTGCCAACGACATCGATGACAAATTTCTGCTCGTCACTGAGTCGTGCAATATGTGGCAGTTTTTTATAGTTACTTAAAGTATACGAGGTATATCTCGATGATGAAGCTGAGAGAATATTTTTTGATGGCACAAAAGACTGCATGGGATCCTTTCATTTTAATTCGAGCAGGCAAGCATATATTATGTAACAATTTCAATATCCTACATAGTGAGATAAAAACAAAATAAATCTCCTGTATGCCCGGTGTGAACTACGAAATATAACAGAGTTAATGAGCTTTTTTCAAGAGATAATTTCCATTCCCAGAAAAATTCGACCCCTAACTC
>JAUWDC010000260.1 GCA_030608985.1 Desulfobia sp.
AAATCTGAGGTCCCTGCTCTGGATGTTTTTTGATAATATCTGATTCTTCAGCTGTCAGCTTTCCTGTTTTCCCCAATATTTTATCAGGGACACCGATCTTGCCGATATCGTGTAACACTCCACACAACCGTAACAACTCAAAATCGACATCCTCTTCTGTTGCATATTCTGCCAGTTGCAATGAAAGATTTGTCACTCTTTTGGAATGACCATGGGTATATTCATCCTTTTCATCGAGAGAAATAGCTAGTGATTCAACAATATGGAGAAAAAATGTCTTTTCTGTTTTCTTATTATGGGCTAGTTCAGCCAGAAGTAATCGCTCACGAAAAATCCGCTGCAGTTTTGCTTTCAGTTCATCCTGCTTAAATGGCTTTGAGATAAAATCAGTTGCTCCGGCAACAATAAGGTCAGTAAAGTTATACAGTTCATTATGGCCGGAGATAGCAAGGACATCCACCTGTGGAAAATGGTCTTTGACATGAAGCAATAATTCCATGCCATCCATTTCCGGCATAACAATGTCAGTGACGACCAGACCGTATTGACGGGTTTGCAAAAACTCCACGGCTTCCTTGCCATTGCCGGCTTTATCTGCCTGTAGTCCCAATGCAGGTATCTGTCGATAAAGCATGCCAAGGACATTCTCGTCGTCATCGACTAACAAAACACGGTCATCAATTGTAGAGAGATCCAATTCGTTGTGATTCATATCGATTTATCCAAAAAAATTATGTGTAACAGGTCACATTTTTCTTTGTCCATACTCTCATGTCAAGAGGGCTTTAATGCCTTTTTGATAGCTTTTGCTAGAGTAAGTATGTCAGCTGGTTTATTGATATATTCACGTATACCAAATGACTTGGCCTTTGCCTCATCAATTGCCTCACTAAACCCCGTACACATGATCACAGGTAAATCCGGTTGGAGAGCAAGTAATTCCCTGGTCAGAACTATTCCGGTTATTCCCGGCATGGTCATATCGGTGATAGCTAGATCAAAATCACCAGGATTCTTTTTATACGCATCCAATGCTTCAATGCTTCTGGTAAAAATGGTTACAGCATACCCAAGACGATCCAGTGTTCGCTGCATCATATTGGCAAAAGCAGGTTCATCATCAACAAACAGTATCCGCTCCCCCCTTCCTCGTGGTAAATCTTCGAATCTGAGCTGTTCATCTTGCACCTCCTTTTCATCAATTACCGGCATGTATATATGAAAAGTGGTTCCCTGTCCCGGTTCGCTGGCAACAGTAATCTCCCCACTGTGCTGCTTGATAATTCCATGGACAATAGCTAATCCAAGCCCTGTTCCCGTTCCTTTTTCTTTGGTTGTAAAAAATGGATCAAATATCATTGATCGTGTCAAACTATCCATACCACAACCTGTATCACTGATTTTAAGGTCAAGATAGGTACCATGTGCTATTTGTGGGCAATCAGCAATGGTCTCAGTTTCTGTGACCAGCACTTCCGATAATGAGAAACTCAGGATACCGACTTTCTCACCAATGGCATGTTTGGCATTGGTGCAAAGATTCATCAGCACCTGGTGTATTTGGATAGGATCGGCCAATACCATGCCGCAGTCTGTATCAATACTCTCTTTGAGCTGGATAGTTGTTGGTAGTGAGGACCGCAATAGTTTGAGAACTTCTTTTGTAATGATCTGAACTTTGACTGGTCTAAAATCCTCTTCTCCCTGACGGCTGAAGGTAAGGATCTGCTGCACCAGACCAGCAGCCCTGTCTCCGGCTATGAGAACCTGAGCCAAATCCTTTCTGATTAGGTCATCAGCAGGCAGCTGAGCCCTTGCCATTTCAGTATAGCCAATCATGACTGCAAGGATATTATTAAAGTCATGGGCAATGCCACCGGCAAGGGTGCCGATAGCTTCCATTTTCATGGCTTGGCGCAGCTGTTTTTCAAGTGACACTTCCCTGCTTACATCACGTTTAACAGCAACAAAGTTGGTAATTTGACCTTCATTGTTCTTTACAGGAGAGATGGTGGCCTCTTCTTCAAACAAAGTTCCATTTTTTTTCTTGTTGATCAGATGGCCACTCCATATTTCACCACGTAGGAGCGTAGTCCAGAATTCTTTATAAAACGCTTGATTATGTTTATCGCTCTTGAAGATACGAGGGTTTTGACCGATAGCTTCGTCCCGGCTATAGCCGGTGAGTTTTTCAAAAGCAGGATTGACATACTGGATACTGCCCTCTTCATCAGTAATAACTACAGTTTCAGATGCCTGTTCAATTGCCGCTGCCAGTCGTACCCTGTCCTCTTCCGACTCCTTTATGGCGGTGATATCTGTGGCAACATGGACAATATGCGTCAACTTGTTTTCTTCGTTTAATACCGGAGAAGCGGAGACCAGGAATGTTTTTTCCAGTTTTCCATGGTACATTTCTTTAGTATAGGGGGAAAAAGTCTTTTTCGTTTCCAGCAGCGGGCACTCATGGCAAGGTTGACTGGAGCCATGAAAAAGTTCATAACAATGTCTCCCTTTCATTTCTTCAAAGGGGATTCCCAGTGCAACACAGGCACTTGTATTTGATTTAACAATGCACATGTCAGGGGTCAGGATGGTAATACTATCGGTAATGGCGTTAAAGGTTCGTTCCCATTCCGCTTTAATGTGCAATAATGCCCCCCCCATCTTTTTCTGTTTCACTCTGGATCGCTCTAGCTTGCTAACCATCTGGTTAAAGGTGGCCGTTAAACGACCAATCTCATCATGGCCAGCTATTGGAAGAGCATGAATAAGTTTCCCCTGGCCAAATTTATCGGAAGCATTGGTCAGAGACTGCAGGGGCTTACTGATAATCCTGGCAAAGTAGAATGCGGCAAAGATTCCGAGTAAACAGATGAGGCTGGTTATAGCAAGCAACTCCATCCTGATATTTTGCATCTTTTGCAGAATGAGTGCTTCTGAAAGGCCGACATGGATTTCTCCTGCCTCCCCCTTCATGAGAAGAACAGCAAGGTCATCAATTCTATTTTTATCATTGTGGAATTGCAGATGGGTATAAGAGAATTGAGCTCCTTCAGAGAGGGGATTTGCTTCCGGTAACACCTTGGGGAATCCTTTTTCACCAAAGGTGTGGGCGAAAATATTTTTCTCTGCATCCAAGACAAAAAGATACTCTACAGCTGTCTCAGTGAACTTTGTATTAAAGAGCAATTGCTGGAGCTTGATCCTATTATCGGTGAAGATGAGATCAACGCAATGCGCTGCCAGGTTGCGTGCTATAGTCAGTCCCCTTTCCCGTTGTTCAACATGGAGGATATCACGTACTCTGGATTCAACAAAAAAAATGGAAACAATCCCC
>JAUWDC010000164.1 GCA_030608985.1 Desulfobia sp.
CCCAGGCTACTGATGTAATCGACAACACCAAATACCGGTTTGCCAGTACGTTCATGGGTGAAGCGAAGGGCATCATCAAGAAGAGATTTTCTCCCCCGGAAGCGGTTCACCACAAAACCAGCCACTAGGTCACGCTCCCAGTCATCGAGTATTTCCAAGGTGCCGATAAAGGAGGCAAAAACACCACCCCGGTCAATATCCCCAACCAGCAGCACTTTGGATTTGGCATAGCGGGCCATGGGCATATTGACAATATCATGGTGTTTCAAGTTGATTTCCGCCGGGCTGCCGGCGCCTTCAAGAATAATAACGTCGTATTCTGCGGCCAGGGAATCATAGGCTGTCATTGCCTGCCTGAAGGCCTCAGGCTTATAGGTGATATACTCTTCAACGCTCATATTGGCTACGGCCCTGCCGTGAATAATTACCTGGCTTCCCGTGTCACTGCTTGGCTTGAGAAGAATCGGGTTCATCCGCACATCCGGGTCAAGCAGACATGCCTGGGCCTGCACCACCTGGGCCCGGCCCATCTCGCCACCGTCCCTTGTTACAAATGAGTTGAGCGACATATTCTGGGATTTGAAAGGAGCAACCGACACACCATCCTGGAGAAGAATACGACACAGTGCTGCCGTAAGAACGGATTTGCCAGCATTGGAGCATGTCCCCTGGAACATAAGGGAAGGGGCGTTTGTACTGGTTATGCGTGTGAATAGATCTGGCAGGTTCGTCATTGTCGTTGCACTAACCCCGATCAACGGAAAAATTAAGGGCGGGATAAGCGCCTTGGAGATAGAAACAACTATATAGTTTCATTTGATGTTTTCCAGTTTCTTGTTTTTTATGACAGCCTTTCAGGAGTAAGGCACTAAAACTTTCTGTGTTCTTCGTGTTCTCTGTGGTTATTCTTTTAATGTTTTTTCAAAGGTCACCAGGTTACGGATACCGCCGGAAAAGGGGAGCCGATATTCGGTGCTGTCAACCAGGGTAAAGGGGCTTTGGGGAGAGGTCTTCTTCCATTGGCTGATTTCTTTTTTTGCCTTGGGTCCCTTCATGCAGATAACCAAACCACCGGGAGAACTGTGATGGCTGACGAGTTCCAGGAACTCTGCAATCGTTGACAAAGCCCTGCTGGTAATGATTGGAAAGGTGTTTTCCTGCTGTTTTTCTCCAGGTTCAATGCGGGCGTCAATAATCTCAACGTGGTCCAGTTGCAGCGTCCTGATAATATGGCGTAAAAAGGAGACGCGTTTTTGACGCGGTTCTGCCAGAGTGGGCAGAAGAGAAGGGCAGGCCGCTTTTAACACCAAGCCAGGGAAACCTGCACCGCTTCCAACATCGAGAAGTTTCAGTTCTGGGCTTTTTTCAAGATGGGGAAGGAGAAGCAGGGAATCAAGAAAATGTTTCTCAATAATATTTTTTTCAGAGGTTTTCCCAATAAGATTTATTTTGCGGTTCCATTTCTCAAGTTCCCTGAGGTAGAGAATGAATGTATCAATTACTTCCGCAGGCAAAGGGAGGTTGAGAGCAGCGCATCCCTGGCGAAAGAGTTCCCGAGCCCCATAATTATCAGGTAAGCGAGCTTGCGAGACTCCGATTATCAATTATCAACTCTCAATTTTATTAAGTCGTTCAACCACGGAATGGGCATGAGCTGTCAGTCCTTCCAGGTTTGCCAGGTTCATGATATGGTCGGCATCATTGAGAAAGGCCTGGCGGGAGTATGAAATCAAACTGCTTTTTTTGAGAAAAGTTTCTACCCCCAGTGCCGAAGAAATACGTGCTGTACCCATGGTGGGCAGCACATGGTTGGGTCCGGCGACATAATCTCCACAGGCTTCTGGAGAATAGTTTCCGAGGAATATAGCACCGGCATGGTTGATTTTCGGCAGCCACTCAAAGGGAGCTTCCAGCATGAGTTCCAGATGCTCGATGGCAATATCATTTGCCAGGTCGATAGCCTCATCAACATCACTTGTTATCAGGATAACACCGCGCTCAGCCAGTGACTTACGGGCAATGTCTTTCCTGCTCAGACGTGAAAGCTGCTCTTCCAGTTCTTTTACCGTTTCATTTGCCATATCCTGGCTGGTGGTCAGCAGGATAGCCAGGGCCTGGGGATCATGCTCTGCCTGGGCAAGCATATCGGCAGCAATAAAAGCCGGAGTGGCAAACTCATAGGCAATAATCAAAACTTCACTTGGACCGGCAATCATATCTATCCTGATCCTGCCGGCTACCTGGCGCTTGGCCTCGGTGACATACTGGTTCCCTGGACCAACAATCACATCAACCGGTGCAATTGAATCTGTTCCAAAGGCAAGGGCGGCAATGGCCCAGGCGCTTCCTGTTTTATATATTTCGGTGATGCCGATTTCCTGGGCCGCCACCAGCAGTGCAGGGTTGACGGACCCCTTTTCGTTTGGTGGCGTCACCATGACACGTCGCCCAACACCGGCAATTCCTGCAGGAATACCGTTCATAAGGACTGACGAAACGAGAGGGGTCTTACCGCCCTGTCCTCCTGGAACATAGAGACCCGCCGAAGTCACAGGACGAACCAGGCGACCGGTAATAGCGCCGTCTTCCCGGGTGAGTATCCAGGAGTCATCCATCTCCCGTTCATGAAATGTCTGTATCCTGTCTTTTGCAAGGGTAATGCTTGCCATCAGGTCATTGTCAACCTGGCTGTAGGCTGCCTCGAGTTCCTGGTCTGTGACCTTGAGCTGATCGAGAGTCATATTGGGGGAATCAAATTTCCTGGTGTATTCAAGTAATGCCTCATCCCCCCGCTGTTTGATGTCATTCAGTATGTCAGCAACATCCTGCCGGCAGGAGCTGTCGGCCAGCTGGAAACGATCGGCAAGCCCGGCAAGATGCTGTCTGCCTTCAGGAGATGATGAACTATATGGTGTGATGATCATTATGTAACCTCGTAGTCTCAATACAATAGAATCTATAAGTAACATCCTCTAACTTAAAACTTAATACTTTCAACTTAAAACTTGTAAAACTTATTCCTCTTTAAATACCGGGCACTTCGTTTCCGGCAAGTAATTCTTCCATGCCTTGTCGGTATAGCTTTTGTGGCACTCTATGCAGATACCGACACGGAGAATACGGGCCAGTTCGTCTTTGTTAAATGGCCGGAGATCTGAACGGGATGAGTGCTGCAAAGGTGTTCCGTCTATTGACACAAAGGCATCCAGGGGTACGGTTGTACCGACTTCAGTTTCTATTCCCTGCCCAACGGGATTGAAATACCATTCGCCGTTTTCTTTCCATGCTGTGCCTTCTCCTAGGCCCAGTACTTTTGTTCGAGTATGGCATTCTTCGCAGCTTTTCCCCTGCTTCTGAGTGGTGTGCGGATTAATTGCCGCCATGGTCAGCCGGTTGAACTGGCGATCAGGTTCGCCCTTTTCATCTATAAGGGTAATAATATCCTGGCAGCCAGGTGTGACAATAACCACTTTGTCGTTCCACATGGCCAGCATGGGACGTTCATAGCGTAAGTAAGAGCGGCCTTCATCCCACCAGCCTGGGGTTTCTTCCAGGGTGAGCTTGTCCAGGTGGGTATCGGTCATATCCCGTTTGACATGGCAGCCATAACACTGGGGCACCCATTGGGAGTGACAGGATTCGCAGCCAACCCGTTTGTGGCCGCTGAAATTGCATATTTCGTCTTTGGCCGGATTCATGGGGTGCTTTTTGCCATCCAGCTTACCAGTGAGAAACCATCCTTTGTCATTCTGCTCGACATTGATCAGCTGGTTCCCCTTACGTGTGAAACCAACTTTTATCTCCTGTCCTCTGTCCTCTGTTCTCTGAAAATGGCAGCTTTCACATTTTATTTCCAGCTGGTCCTCATAATGGGCATGGTTGGTGCCGTCACCCATGATTTCGTTGCGAGTATGGCAGTCGATACACGCCATGCCTTTCTGGTGGTGAATATCAGCGGGCAAAGAGAGATAGTAGCGGTCTCCAGGAAGGGTCTTGTCCGACATCCTGCCACCTTTATATGGAGTTCCGTAATTTTCAGATTCGTATACACCGGTATACGATATGCCAATGCGACCGCTGCGGTTATGGCAGCGAACGCAGTTGCTGGTTTGTACTTTTCTGATAATCTGCGGATGAACCTTTTTCTTTTCTTCTTCGGAAAGGCCTTCCGGTTGTGAGAAATGACAGGCAGTACAGCCGCCACCTTTTTCTCCAAAGAAGCCGGGAAGGTCGCCACGCTGCTTCCAGAGATGGCAGGTGGCGCACAGTTTGCGGTAATAGTCTAAAGCCAGTGATGTCTCTCCGCTCTCTATCAGCTTTTCCACCGAGAAGTCGCCATTCTGGTCCGGGGCCTCACCCCAGTAATAGAGGAGAGTGGCCAGGATGCCTCGATTGGTGGCCATGAGAGAATTTTTCACTTTTTTGACATCCGGGGCATGGCAGCCCTCAATGCCGCATGTCTTTTCAACCACCCGCAGATCACCGGGATTCTTGAC
>JAUWDC010000184.1 GCA_030608985.1 Desulfobia sp.
AAAAACAATTCAGCCGATAGCCTCCTTGCTACTTTGCCTGATCTGAAAGTCATTGACGACATTACCCATAAGACAATTATTTTTGGTTTTATCTGGCTTACTGCCGGAATCATCACCGGCGCCGTCTGGGCAAACTCGGCATGGGGTACCTATTGGAGTTGGGACCCTAAGGAAACCTGGTCCCTTATCACCTGGTTTATTTACGCTGCAACCCTTCATGCACGTTTTACCCGAGGATGGCAGGGAAAACGTATTGCCTGGCTGGCAATATTAGGCTTCTTCTGTGTTATTTTTACATATTTTGGAGTCAACTTTCTGCTGTCAGGCCTCCACAGTTACGGAAGCAGTTAATCTAACAAGCCCTTGCCTGCAAGGTATCTCGACCCGACATCGGGCGGTATCACATCAGATATCGCCTGATGTCCTCTTCCTTTTTTTCCCTCTACGGTCTATCATTTTTCAGAAACACCCACTTTAAATTCAACTCTAAGGAGGTGCTCTGAAAAAATGAATAGTCAATCATTTTTTGCTGGTTATTGCTTGACAAATTCAAAAAGAAAACGTAATAACCAATACGGTACGGTAAAGAACAAGTCTTTTGAATTAATACAAAAAGGGAGATAAAGATGAAGAAAACACTTATTTGTGCAACCGCTTTAGCTTTTCTGACATGTGTAGCCTTTACTGGTTCTGCATTCGCGACTGAAAAAGGACCAGCAGACATTACTCTGGAATCAACAATTGACAAGGCCAAAAAAGCTAAACCAGCTATTTTTCCTCATGCAAAACATCAGGAAACACTGAAATGTACAGACTGTCACCATGGTGCAGCTGACGGCAAAAAAGTTGACTACACAGACGGCATGAAAATAGAAAAATGTGAAAGCTGCCACAATAAAGCAGCCGGCATGCCTAAAAAACTTGAAACATTCAAAGCTGTTGCCCATGCCAACTGTAAAGGCTGTCATTCTGCCACAGCGAAAGCAGATCCAAGCAAAGCTGCTCTGAAAAAATGCGCCACCTGTCATCCTAAAAAGAAATAACGACATCACTGTTATATCTTTTTAAAAACAAAAGGGCTGCTTTATTGCAGCCCTTTTGTCATTTTAATACTAATCATTATGCCTTCACGGCGATCATCTAAGAAAAAACCTTCTTTATTTCACTGGACATGGAGTCATGTTCACCTCTCCATTTTTGTTCTCTCCATCAGTTCTGTTCTTACTCTTTTCATTGGTGTTTTACTGTATTTGTTCCTGACACTTAATATCCCAGCTATCAGTTCAATAGAAAGTTATCAGCCGCCGGCAACAACTGTCATACTCGCCAGTGACAACACGATAATTGATCGTATATTTACCGAAAATCGCCATGTAATAGAATTAAAACAGATGCCTGACCTCCTCCCAAAAGCATTTATTGCTGCTGAGGATGCCCGGTTTTTCCAGCATGGAGGCGTTGATGCCTGGTCTATCACGAGAGCTCTCATCCACAATATACGTAAAGGCGGACGGGGTCAGGGCGGCAGCACAATAACCCAGCAGGTAGCGCGTGGATTACTTTTGAGTCCAGAGAAAACCTATACGCGTAAAGTTAAAGAAGCTATCCTCGCCTACAGAATTGATAAGGTTCTAACTAAAAAAGAAATCCTATATATATACCTGAACCAGATATATCTTGGTGAAGGTGCTTACGGTGTAGAAGCAGCTTCCCGTACCTATTTCGGAAAACACTGCAGCGATCTAAATCTTTCAGAAATATCTATTCTTGCCGGACTCCCCAAGGCTCCAAGCCGCTATTCACCTTTTAAACATTACGACCTCACTAAAAAGCGCCAAGCCTATGTGCTGAACCGAATGGCAGAGGAAGGGTATATTACTCCCACCATGGCAAGGAAAGCCTACCAGAAAGCATTATTGTGGGGCGGCCCTCCAGAGTTTCATCCTGAATCAAAGTACTTCACCCAATATATTCGAAATTATATTACCAGGAAATATGGGGAAAAGATGCTCAGATCAGGTGGCCTGAAAATTCATACAACTCTTGATCTTGATCTTCAGCAGCTTGCAACCGCAGCAATAAGCAAAGGAGCAGCACGCTGGGCTGTTCGCCGTACTTCAAAAAACAAAAAACTTCCCCAGGCAGCACTTGTAGCCATAGAAAATTCCACTGGAAAAGTAAGAGCTCTCGTAGGCGGTATAGATTTTAACCGTAGTCAATTCAACAGAGCAACACAGGCGAAAAGGCAGCCGGGATCTGCTTTTAAACCAATTATATTTACTACAGCATTCGACAACGGGTATACACCAGCATCCATTATTGAAGATTCGCCTCTACTTTTACCAGGAGCGGCAAATGGTTCGCGCTGGAAGCCACGTAATTTCAGTGGCCAATAT
Source organism: Desulfobia sp. (assembly GCA_030608985.1). Lineage (GTDB taxonomy): Bacteria > Desulfobacterota > Desulfobulbia > Desulfobulbales > SURF-16 > Desulfobia. The sequence goes on from JAUWDC010000184.1 coordinate 2,397, forward strand.
TATGGTGATACAACGCTCCAGACAGGACTGATACATTCAAGAAATATTGTTGCTATTAAACTATTGCAGCAACTTGGCATTCCTGCAGTCATTGAGCAGGCCAAAAAAATGGGAATATCGTCTCCTTTACGAAGGGATCTTTCCCTTGCATTAGGATCATCAGAAGTCTCACTCCTTGAACTTACAGCATCCTACACTGCTTTTCCCAATCTTGGAAACGTTGTGCAGCCATTGTTTATTACTCAAATCAAAGATCGAAATAATAAAATCCTGGAAAAGAATTCTACAATTTCTCACAAAGTATTGAGTCCAGAGGCGGCCTATCAGACGAATAATATTCTTCAAAAAGTGATACAGGAAGGTACTGGTAGACGAGCATGGGGATTAGATGAAGCCTCTGCTGGAAAAACAGGAACAACAGACAGTTATATGGATGCCTGGTTTATCGGATATACCCAGGAAATGGTGACTGGTGTGTGGCTAGGTTTTGACAGAAATCTCTCCCTTGGCAATAATGAGACTGGAGGAAAGGCCTGTGCTCCAATATGGCTCGACTTCATGAAAAGCCGCAGGTTGCCACCTGGCAAAAAGGAATTCCCTGTCCCTGATGGAATAGTATTTATACCTATTGATGAGAACACAGGACAATACGACCCAACCAACCGTGATCGCTCCAAATGGACCCCGTTTGATAAAAAAAAGTTACCCTGGAAAGAACTTTCTTTTCAAAAAGAGAACTGAAAAAAAAAAGCAGAGTCTTTCTGACCCTGCCTTCTTTATAGAGTGAATAAAAACCGTTGGCTAGGGTTCTTGCTTTATTATTATTAGTTATAGGTTAACCCGTCGTCGTTTTTTATTCTGATATATCTTAACAGCAAGGGTTATGCCACCTACTGTACTATTTCACCAAAAAGATCTTTTTTTCTTACCATTACAGTATGTTATACATGTGCTACATCAGAAAAAAACGCCATGGACTTATTGATAAAATTGGGCGATAATCCCCAAAACTCCCTTCCAGCGTCATATCCCCCAGAATTAAAGTGAGCTATGTCTGTGAGTCCAGGACGAATCAGCAAAATCGAATTAATGGCAAAAAATGCTATTTATGAGGTAAATTCTTCAACTCATCCCTGGCACTGAAAACAACATTATAGTTGTTGTAAAGGTAGGTTGAAAGTGCATCATAATCGCCTTTCCCATCTGAAATCACACGCATTGATACACGCTTGACCCCCTTGGGGGTGTCTTCAAATGACGTTGTCATGCTGATAACACGCATATTATTATCCTTTAGGGTGCTTATAACATCCGACACGGCTCCGGTTGCATCAGTCAGATCGAAAATATACTGCATAGTGCCATCTTTTATTCCAGATGTGTGGATGAAACCTCGAAGCACGTCTGTTTCGCTCAACAATCCAATCAGATTATTCTTTTCATCGGTAACCGGTATACCGGATATCTTAGTTTCCAACATTAATACAGCGGCCTTTTCCAATGAATCATCACCGGAAAGAACAATGGGATTGGGTGTCATAATATCTTTTACCGTCACCCCTGAAAAAAGATAATACAATTCATGCACATCCAGCGTGGTGGTCTTTGCCGGAGAGGCATCCTTAACATCCCTGTCTGTGATTATCCCAACAAGTTTCTCATTATCAACTACTGGAAGACGGCGTATTTTGTTTTCCGTCATTAGCTTGGTAACATGCAGCAAAGAAGTATCTTCTTTTACAGTAAAAACATTTTTCGCCATCCAGTCACGAATCTGCATAATGTAATCCTCTTCAAGTTCTC
>JAUWDC010000267.1 GCA_030608985.1 Desulfobia sp.
GCTCATCTGTGAGATGTTGTAATCTATTATCTGTTTTTCCGGCAGAGGAAAGTATGGTGCCAAGGCTTACAATCATTTCACGGAATTTTTCTCTGGCTTGTGAAATAAACTCTGCACTTTCTGCATTCTCCTGTTCAATCCACAATTTTTTATCAAAGTCTAGCACTGCATTTATGAGTTGGTTCACATTGTTTTTTTCTATACCGGTGGAAAATTCAGACTCAATGGAATGAATGATATTCCAGAAGTTTTCATTTTCTTTTTTTGGTTTCGGAACCTGTTTTTTTGTTTCTCTGTCGTTTTTTGTTTTGAGTATGCTTGTAGATGGATTGCGTAAAACATCGAGAGAGAAGCTCTCACCACTTGAGAAAACAATCTCTTCTCCTTGTCGGCGGATGCATACTGAGCCAAGCCCTCGTACTTCAGCCTCTTGGTTTTTAAAATCGAGGATGCAGGCCGTGTGTTCATCCAGGCCAAGGATTGAAATATTGTCTGGGACCTGTTTTTCCAGCTGCCGGAACCTGGATTCTCCCATATAACAGAATCGGGTGTCATGAGTACCGCCTTCTGCGTTATTCCAATGGGGAATGACAACCAGATCTAACCCAAAGGGGGCAAGGATGTCTAGTCCTGGGGTCCATGTAACATCAGAACCGACTTTGTAAATTTCATACACAGGCAAGGTCAGGGCGCCCACTGTAAGGGCTGCTGCACTTGCAGCAACAAAACATCCACCTGCTTCAATTCGGTGTCTGAGAATGGAAGGGATTGGTGTGTCCTGCCATTGGCGAACAGCATAAGTAGGACTTCCTGGACCCACCAGGATATAGTCAGCAGAGTTGAGGGTAGTATAAGCCTGTTCAGCTTCGTACGAATCGATAATTTCTCTGGATTTGAAAGAGGCTATTGATAACGGGTGTTGGATACGCGTTGTAAAATATTCTACAGCCTTTTGTGAGATTTGGTCAGCATTCAGCTGAAAACCGGCAGGAGTATCTAGAAAAACTGCAGTAGGAGAATGGGAAATCTTTTTGAGCAGGCCTTTATGAACTTCAACCATGGTCGAAGTCAATTCACCTGATCCCATTAAAACGATATATCCCTGCGCAGACGTCATTATTTCCTTTTGTTCCTGTTCCCAGACCTCAAAGGATCTCTAAAAGTTGCAGTCCCTCATGAAAAAGAGCAACGGAAAAAACACATAATATAAGACCTAGAAAACGCATTATGTATATATAGACACTCCCTGTCAAAAAAGATTTCGATTTGCCTACCAGGAGTGCGAGTATGATTTTCGACCCAACGAGGAGTGCATAAAAACTTCCAAGAAAAGCAACTGCCGCAATACTGTTGTGGTTCATCGCCTTTGTCATAGTTGGTGCTCCTACACTGAACCAGAACAGGTAAGGATATGGGCTGAGCGCATTGGCCAGAATTCCTTTGATGAGGGAATTTGGTTTTACATCTTCTCCCTTGAATTCAACACCTCTGATTCGTAGATTACTGTATCCCATGAATAAAAGAAAGAAAGCACCAAGGAGTGAAATTATTCCTAGTATACTATTGAAATGAGATATCTTGGTAAGGATATACAAGGTGATAACAACGATGGGAAAGTCAGTGATGATTGGAGCGAGAGCGACTTTGACACCGGATTTGATGTCATGTTGAAGAGTCTCTGAAATGACAAGAGTCAGCAGGGGTCCCGGAGTAAACCCTGCCGATAAGCCTAATATGATGCCGATTGTAAGAAATGTCATTTCTCTATATGGATACTATGAGATGTGAGCATCCACGCAAATTCGATACGTTTTTGGGGCGGAATGACCGCTAATGAGAACTTTTGACTGAATAAGTGCGCGGCTGGTTTTTTGGCAGGCTATTTTAATTTTTTCAATTGAATCATTGAAGGCGCCTTCTTTCTGAAAATCATAAAAATGCAACCATCCTCCTTTTTTCAGACAGCTGAGAGCAAGCTCAAGATACATTTCGCCTGTTTTAGGTAAAGGCATTGCAATTCTGTCAAATTTCCTGGAGAGAGTTGGCATTATAGCAACCACATCTCCTTCAAAAAAGGTAACATTTTTGATTTTCTTGTTGCTTTTAAGGCTTTTCATTGCATAGGCATGAGCGACCTGATTTTTTTCGATGCCCACGATTTCACGAGCGGGACTGTTTTTAGCAATGACAAGAGGAAATACGCCAATTCCTGAAAACATAATTAGGACATCTTCACCAGGTTTAACACAGGAGGCCAGCCGTTTCCTCTCGTTGCTGCTTCTGACTGAAAAATATACTTTTTCCGGATTAAGAAAAAAGCGGACACCATGTTCTTTGTACTCTGTTTCTTTTCTATTCTCACCAGCAATTATTTTGAGAGGAATGGTCCTGAATTCGCCGCCATAATTTCCATGACGCTTTGCCACCACTTTTATGTTTTTACGAATTTCAAGTATAGTATCGCCAATTATTTTTTCTTTTTTCTCTAATTCCGGGGGGATGATAATAATTGCGATATCTCCAACAACATCATAGGCGCGAACAAGAAGATTTAATTCATCTTCTGATAGCAGATCGTTGAGCCTATCCTTCAATTTCATGTTGTGTGGGATTGATATTGCGTGATGAGTAGTTGCTGGATTTTTAACTATTTCTCCAGGTCATTATCCCAGGGGAGGGGAGACGGGGCGGCCATTTTCCAATCATTTATTATTTTCTGCGCTACAGATTTATCTTCTTCATTGACCTTTATAACACCCCAGCCATACTGGCTCTGATATAAACCATCATATGCGGTGTCGTGGAAAGAGACAACCTCGGAGTATATGTTATGCTCTTGTAAAACAGATTGAAGGGCATCTGCCTCCGCATCATTTGCTGGTGTGTAGATGTTAGTTAAGGCCATTTTTTTCAGCCTATCTCTCTAGCAAGTAGTTAGGTGTCTGATTTACTGTTTGGTAGCCGCCTTCGCAAAATTACCAAGCGCATTCTCTAGTTTCTTTATGACTGCCTCACACCCCTTGATGCCGTGTCGCTTTGCCACGTATTGAGGGTCGTTATAAGACAACCACACTTGTCCTGCTTCATCTTCCCAGATTAAAGCTTTTTGGGGAAGATCGATGGCAACGCTCTGGCCGCATTGCATCAGTGGTGCGCCTATCTTAGGATTGCCGAAGATAATTAATTCGGTCGGGCGTAACTCTTTCCCAACCTTTTGTGCTCCTGCTGCATGATTGATTCTTGTAAATACAGTCATGCCTTTCATTTTTAAGTTCTG
>JAUWDC010000173.1 GCA_030608985.1 Desulfobia sp.
GTTCTTCGGGTCTCAGCATCCGGAACATAAGGTAGATGAACAGGCCGAAACAGAGGGAGAGGTAGATAATAATGTCTTTTGTCCTGCGGGCAGGGAAGAGATTGACTAGCACAATGGTTATGGTCATGGCAATGCCTGTTCCCGTAAATGCCGTTGCCACAACAGAACAGAGCATGATAGGCCAGTATAGAGGGCCAGCCTCAAATACCTGCCCATATGCGCCAAAAACAGGGATCGAGAAGATCACCATCATCCAGGAGGTATAGAGGGTGGTTGTCAGGTAACGCATGAAATAAAGCTCTTGGGGTGGGACAGGGGAGCTGAGTATAATTTCGTTATCTTTTGAGAGGAACAGGGTGGAAACAGATGAAACTATAGCGGAGAAGACCAGCATGGCAAACATGACAATCCACGCCATCTGGAAAATTTTCAGGCTGAGAATAATGCCAAGTTCATTCTGGCTGTGGAAATATGTGACCACTTTTACCGTGACAAAATAACAGCCGAGACAGATTGTCAGGGCAAAAAGAAGAAGGCCTGTTGTTCGTGCCGGGAACTTTCCGGCTGGGAAAAAACGGTTTCTGTTTGATAGCAGAAAAGGGCTTAGGAGAGTCTGTTTCATTAGGTTACTGTGTAGTGTAAAGCGAGGGAAAGTGTTACCTTCACATGTGACACACTATCTTAATAGCTATACAGGAGATGCAATAAAAGTCATTACTAAAAATGGAAGATTATTATATCAGCCAGGGATATCCGGCATTGTTTCTATTGAGTTTCCTGGCGTCGACACTGATACCTCTGGGGTCTGAATGGCTCTTGGCGGCACTGGTGATAGCTGGATACAATCCAATGACATCAGTGGTTGTGGCCACCGTTGGCAATACTTTAGGTGCGGTTACAACGTATGCTGTTGGAATGTATGGCAGCCCTTTTTTGATGAACAGGATTTTCAGGGTTGGTGAGGCGTCCAGGCAAAAGGCTGAACGACTGTATAGTCGGTATGGTTTCTGGTCTCTATTGTTTTCCTGGCTACCTGTGGTTGGGGATCCCCTGTGTCTTGTCGGTGGGATTTTGAAGATCAGGTTCGTATGGTTTTTTCTGTTGGTGATTACCGGAAAACTGGCACGCTATATCGTAATAAGTATATTGGCCGTAAAAGTTTCTGGAATACAGTAATATTTTTCTGTATTGTCCAGATAGAATTATTTACATTTTGAGAGAGGCTAAAGGGCAAATCAAAAGATCTTCTCGCCGTTTGTGGGAGAAGTTGTAAGAGTATAAGAGGGGTTGCTCTATATAAGCCGGAAGGGATATAGCCTGTCCGGAAGCATTACCGGACAGGCGTATGGAACATACGAATAAAAAAATCTAGGGCTGAACGTATTTCGCATCAATTTGCGTACCGTTTTTATCAAATACGCGGACATGGACTGAGCCTTTATAATTGAGGCTCCAGACAGGCGTTGCCTCAATATTTTTGTCCTGACAAGATTTCATGACAACTCGCATTGTCGCTCTTGCTTCAGCAGCGGCTTCGTTAATCATGGTTTCACAAGGATCTTGCGGGGTCTGCTCAGTAGTAGATGTAACGGCTTCTTTTTGTTGGTCAGTGGATTTTCCTGCACAGCCTGTGAAGAGAAAAATGGAAAAGACCAAAACACTGTAAAGTAACACTCTGGCGAACATACTCTTACTCCTTTGCACTTTGAAAATTAATACCATCTCGTCAATTTTGACTTGTTCGTTAGTAAATGAAACATCAACATGATGTTAAGCTGTCACTATCTACCATGGTTTGATGGAGGTCGCCATGGTTTCCTCAGTTTTGGCATGTTAACTTCGGAGGGCCTTTACCACATCCTTCACTTCATAGGCTCCTGTCAGTTCAAGGAAAACATCTTCCAGGTCTGATTCTGTCATTTTTGCTTGCCGGCGCAATGAATCAATTGTGCCGAGCGACTTAAGCCTGCCTTTGAGTATTATTCCAATCCTGCTGCACAGCTCTTCGGCAATTTCCAGGGAATGGGTAGAAAGAAAAATAGTCTTTCCGCTGCGGGCATGCTGCTTGAACAGCTCCTTGACGATTTTTGCACTCTTAGGGTCAAGGCCAACCATAGGTTCATCGACGATTATGACAGGCGAATCGAGCATAAACACGGAGGTCATGATAAGTTTCTGGCGCATGCCATGGGAATAGCTTTCGATAAGGTGATCCTGCCATTCTATCAGGTCAAACAGGTCAAGATAGCGATGGCATTGCTCAAATTCATCCTTGGAAAGACTATAGAGGCTGGCAATAAACTGGAGCAGTTCTCTTCCTGTCAATTTTTCAAATAAATAGGGCCTGTCAGGGATATAGCCGGTTATCTGTTTGCAGGACAAGGGATCTTCTGCCAGGTTGTGGCCGCCTATGTGAATTGATCCGCTGTCAGGTTTGAGCAGTCCTGCCAGCATTTTTATTGTGGTGGTCTTGCCGGCACCATTGGGCCCGAGGAATCCAAAAATTTCTCCTTTTTCAATGGTGAAAGAAACATCATCAACCGCCTTGAAACTGCTGAAGTTTTTGGAAAGATGCACTACCTTCAGGGCTGCCTGTTCGGCTGATTCTTTTTCAAATGTTGACATTATTTTTTCCTCTGCATATCCATATCTACCAGCTCTATGCGTAATGTGCCGAGAAGGCTGATAATCCTTGTATGTTCTCTGATATCGCCTTCGATAAATCTGATGTGTGAAAGATCAGCTGGAATCTGGTTTCTGGTTGTATCAATACTGATCCATGTTCCACCGATACAGACTTCATTCCAGGCATGATAGTAAAATTTCCCGGCGTGAAACATAACCCCTGCAACTATTTTTGTAGGAATTCCCCGGTTTCTGGCAAGGGCTGCAAACAAAATAGCATGTTCATTGCAGTCTCCTTTGCGGGAGTTCAATGTTGTCAGGGCATCGGGGATGGAAATGACAGGCTGTTTGTCAATATTGGTGTAAAGCCATTGACCAATTGCTTTTACCTGGTCTATGGGTGATGATTGTCCCCTGGTGAGTGTCTCGGCAAGTTGGGTGATTTTAGGACTTTTTACCTGAATAAAGGGAGTTGTTTCAAGATTGCCATCATTATCCGCACAAAAGTCCCCATTGGGAATTATTTCCCGGGATACTTTAAGCAGAGAATTAGTATAATATTGACGACCACCATGGAGGTCAAATTCGTTTTCCTCTGGAAGCGTTAATTTAAATGTAATTGAGGACGCATCCTCCATACCAGAGAGGTTGCCATCAAAAGGAACAGCCACAGCGCTGAGAATTTCCTCACCGCTACCTGCTATATTGCGTGCCTTGAATTCAGGTTCTGACAGGAAAACGAAACCGGCAGGGGATTCCTCCTTGATTACTTTTCCCTCATCGTCAAGCCAGCTGTTTATCCTCATTCCTGCATAGCTTTCAATAAAGTGATGAAGAAAGAGAACTCTGTTTTGGATCATAACCTTTTTTTTGCCGCGATATTCCATGGTGGTCTCTTTGCCGGAGAGAGTAATCGGATCAAAGAATGGAATACGTATCTTGTCCCCTGGTTGAAGCCCCTGTTTCAAAAGATATCCTCGTTGGTTGACCGGGAGAATGGGCGGAGCCTTCAGGGTTATGGAGTCAGTAATGTCTTCCTTTCCTGTGGAAAGAGAGAAATTAACGACTTTGTCATGTACCGTTCCTCTGGCTTGCATGCGATAAAACGTCGAGTTCAAGGAAAAAGAAAATGACTGTAGCAGAAAGTCGGCGGATAAATCAGCTTCCAGGCTCATATCCACAGGATGCTTCTGGTTCAGGATATTCAGGAGAAGATGGGATGTCTGGTGGAGTCGAATTGAGTTGTTATCACCAGGGGTGTATCTGTTGTGCACAAAACCGATTCGTTTCCCCTGGAAGTATATGCCGAGATAGCTTTCTTCCTTGTAGCGCTGAAGTACCTGTTGTTCGTGCAGGTTGATTTTCTTGACGAAATAGTCGCGCTGGAGAAGTGCTGCAAAAAGGGAAATCCAGATGATGACAATTAGGAAGACGGCTATGCGTGGGAAGGACATTTTCCTTTGACACCACACTGTAGAGAATGAGTAGAAGAGCAGGCCGGTAAAACCTGCAGAGACCATATAGATCATGGTCTCTGCAGGAGATACTATATTATTTTATCCCTTGAACTCGGCAATCAGACCGGTAATGGAAGCCTTGGCGTCGCCAAAGAACATACGGGTGTTGTCATTGAAGAACAAGGCGTTTTCAATACCTGCAAAACCAGGATTCATGGATCGCTTGAGGACAAT
>JAUWDC010000294.1 GCA_030608985.1 Desulfobia sp.
AGCAGACAAGGTTATTTCTCCCTATTACATCGGTGCCTGTCGAATGGCCATGCATGTGCTGAGACCCACTGTAACCGATTTCATTGATCTGACAGTGCATGGAGGAGAGCTCGGCCTTCGCCTTGAAGAATTGACGGTGTCCGAAAAAGCGACCTGGGTGAATAAAAGCCTGATTGATTCCCAAATCAGGAAGAATTTTGATCTCATTGTCGTGGCAATTAAAAGGGGTGGTGAAGGAGAGATGCTGTTTAACCCTAACCCTGAGACAACGATAATGGCAGGTGATACGCTTGTAGTGCTTGGTGAATATACAAAAATTAAAGAGCTTGAGAAAGTAGTATGACAATGTGCTATACTTATACTGTGTAGAAGCTGTAAAAATTATAAATTAACCACAGAGCACACAGAGCTAACCGCTAAAAAGATTTCTCTGTGGTCTCTGTGGTAAGAAAAAGACTTTTTACGAGACCATCATACTTTGATAAGCAAAAAAATGGTTGGATAGTAACCGGAAAAAAACGATGGCAAAGAAACAAACCAAGATATGTAATGAGCAGTTTCTGTTGAGTATTACAAAAGACAAGCTCATGGCAACCATCAAGCCTGTTGATGAGGCAGTTTCTTACGAGGGTGTTGATTTTAACGAAATTTTGAAGGAAATTCAGGAGCATGGAATATGCTTTGGTTTTGCCAACACGCTGGAGCCGGACATACATCGTGTTGCTGTGGTTGCCGGCGGCACACCACTGGTTCTCGGTGAAAATGCGAAAATAAAACCGGTCATCAAGCCTTCGGTTGTTCGTACTCCTAAATCAACAGAACCAGGAAAGGATCAAGTAGACTATCGTGAACTTGGCAGCATTGTGAATGTTCGGGAAGGTCAGTTGCTGCTGGAAAAGATCCCCGCAACCAAAGGTGCGGTTGGAAAAGATGTCTACGGGATGGAAATTCGGACTAAGGATGGCAAAGATTTAACCATCAAATGTGGTCCAGGCGTTGCTCTCTCTGAAGACGGATTGAAAGTGACAGCAACAGTCCAGGGGAAATTTCTCATGCAGGACGGTAAGCCCTCAGTATATGAAGAGCACACCATCCAGGGTGATGTGGATTTGAAAGTGGGCAATATTGCATTCTGCGGGAAGGAACTGAAGATACAGGGTGAGGTGCTGCCTGGTTTCAAAGTGAAATGTATGGGGAATGTTTCCGTGCTTAAAGGCGTAAATAATGCAGAAATTCACAGTGAAGGCGATGTCTATATAAAAGGTGGGCTTGTCGGTGAAGACTCAGTCATAAAGGCCAATGGAGATATCTCCATTGATTTTTGTGAAAATATCGATTTTCTGGAAACACGGGGTGATCTCATTATCAGGGATTTTATCGTTCAGGGTAAGGCGCAGGTTGCCGGGGATATTAAGGCGCTGGAGGGGAAAGGACGAATAATCGGCGGATCATTCGTTGCCGGCGGAAGTGTGTATGCAAAGGAACTTGGATCAGACGGTGAGGTGGTCACGGATATTACCGTTGGGCTCAATACTTCCCTCGAGAAGAGGAAAAGAAAAATTGAAGAGGCAATGGCCATTGTTCCCCCTAAATTTAATGAGGTTCTTAAAAATATCTCGTCTCTTAACGAGATGAAAAAGCAGGAAGGCAAGGATTTTTCTGAGGAAAAGGCCAAAAAACTGGCCGATCTGAATAAGTTGATGCCGCAACTTATGGACAGAAACAACCAGCTTACAGAGTTAGAAGAACAGCTCAATGAGGATCTGGATAAAGCAGCCGATGAATGTATCTATGTGCTTAACACTCTCTATCCCGGGGTCAAAATTACTATTGGTAAAGCCGCACGTGTTGTGGCCAATCAAGAAAACACGGTAGTTGTTGAATTTAATAGGAAAAAACAGCTAATACTTATCCGCTCAATGTCTTCTGATGAAAAGGAAGAATGTCAAGTCTGATGAACCCGTAAAAAGTCTTTTTCTCACCACAGAGCACACAGAGGTAACTGCCAGTTATACCTCTGTGGTCTCTGTGTGCTCTGTGGTTAATTTATAGTTTTTGCGAGTTCCTCAAATTTAAAGAAAACGACAAAATCTCAGATCACTGCATTTCCTCGCTGACCTGTACGAATACGGACAGCCTCCTCAACAGGTGATATAAAGATTTTGCCATCTCCAGATTTCCCAGTGCGAGCGCTCTGCTCAATAGTACTTACAATTTCCTCTGTTTGAGCCTCCAGGCAAACAATTTCGATTCGGATTTGTGCCGGATAGCCGGAAGGAGAGTAATGACGTTTTTCCTGGACATACCTTCGAAACCCTCGTCCCATTCCACGTACTTCAGTCATGGTGGCGCCGGGAAAATCTTCAATCTTATGCAGAGCAAAAATAACATCATCAAGCATATTGGGTTTGATGACAGCAATAATTCTATTCATTAAATTTTCTTCCTTTTTTTACTGTAGCCTTCTATCCAACTATACATGGCAGGTATAACAAAAAGAGTGAGCATGGTGGATGTGATCAGTCCAAAAATAACAACAGAGGCGAGTGGACGTTGCACTTCAGCACCAATTCCTCTGGCTATAAGCAGTGGCAACAACCCGAGAATAGTTGTGGCGGCAGTCATCAGAACAGGTCGCAAACGAAGCAATGCGCCATCCAAAACAGCTTCACTTATTTCTTTTCCTCTATCACGTAAGTCATTAAAATAGCTCACCAGTACCATACCGTTTTGCACGGCAATACCGAAAAGAGCAATGAATCCGACTGAAGCAGGGACAGAGAGATACTCCTTCATAATAAAGAGCCCAATTATACCTCCAACAAGGGAAAGCGGTACGTTGAGTATGATGATGAAGGCATGACGGAATGTACCGAATGTCATCCAGAGCATGAGAAAAACACTGCCGATAACAATGGGCACTATTATGGCCAATCGGGACATTGCCCGCTGTTGATTTTCAAATTGACCACC
>JAUWDC010000128.1 GCA_030608985.1 Desulfobia sp.
ACATCCAGATAAAATAAAGAAAAACATTATTAGAATGATACAGTTTCTATGTCTCATGAAAACTCCTTTAGCACCTATCTCATACTTTGGATGAGATGAAAGAGGTAAGCTGTTAACGTTTTGCCAAAATCCCATGAAAGCTTTTGGCCTAAAACACCTTTCGTCAATTTCGGACGTTACGTTAGCATTTAATGCTTTTTGAAACCATAAATATTCGAAGCAAATTAAGGTTCATACAATTGATGGAGGCGCATATAAAACAAAAGCGCGCTTAATTCGAGGATGGGAGCTTGCTAAAAGCTATAGCATGACAACTCCCTTTACAATAGAATTTGAAGATAATTGCTTTTGATGCTTGCTGTTTTTCCTCCAAATCCCTATTGTACCTTGAAACGCAGCTATTGTTTTGTTGCAAAACAGTTAATTGAATTCGATTTTTCATATTAGCTCATCATCTTTGACGTATTCGCAGAAAGCGCTCATACGCCGCGGGGATTTTTTATAACTACTTGATATTACTGGTGGCGATAATTCAAATCACGACTTCTCGCGAGGTCATCATCTTTCTCAAAGGCTGGGTGCCGTGTTCTGTCCAAAATGCCAAACCCGAAATCTTTCCCAGGGGAAATACTGTCATAAATGTGGAACCCGCTTGCAAAGCGGTAAAAAGAATTTCTCCGGTATGGGCAGGTGGTTGGTGTTTATTGTTCCCCTGTTGTTGGGAATAGTCCTTGTTTTTAAATTTTATTCATCAGATCCTTTTGAACCTCCCAGCATCGATGGAAGCAGGGAGGATATTTCTTCTGAAGAGAGTTCTCCTCTTGTAGAAAAAGAAGCGCATCAGTTCCCGAAATCTCAAAAAGTAATCCTGGACAACAGCGCTTCTGCCGTTACTCCACACACACTCCCTCTGCCTCCTCCTTCTCTCGCAAAGAAAACGAAAGATGATTCTCCGATAGTCCCGGTAGTTGGAGAGGTGAAGATGCATGATAAACAGGATAATGAAATCGCATCGATCAAAAGTCTTGTCATGTCAGGGGGGCTGGTTGCTCTTCCGACACGTGCCTGTCTCGGGGCCGTTGACTGGCAGTTTTCTTCTTATGATGGTCATATTGGAAGCCCTGTTGTTGATGGTATCTGGCAAGAGGGTGATCCAATCGGCCTGTGGCGCGTCAGAGACAATGCCGAAAGGAGTTTTTCACTGTCTCAATGGGATGCCACTCTGCCTCTTTCCTGGCTTTCTCTGCAAACAGGTATATTGATCAGTGACGTAAGGGTGAACGTGGAGATGAATCAGGGAGATCTTGCGTATCTGGCAATTCAGGACGATCTGCAAGTTCCGGGTGTTTTTATTCAGAATGGTAAAGTTGTTGGCTGGACCTTCGGGGATTGGCTTGAGGGGGGGTATCTCTGGAACCGTTCTTTCCCCTCTGGAAATGAATTTCGTTCTGATGTTGGCGGGTTCTATACTTCTACGTTTGCCGGAGGCCGGGAAGAGCAGTTTGTCAAAGCATTTCTCATGGATGATGACACATCAACATTAGAGAGGCTGCAAACATTTCTACAGGGAATTTATTTGCCCCCGAAACTCGACAGGGAGGATACTCCGGAACGTTTGTACCTTGAAAATGTAATGGTTGATATACGTTATCTTGCACGATTACTGCGCCATCACGGAGACCCGGAGGATTTCGTCAACCTGATGGATGAAAAAGTATTTGAAAATACAGAAGATCTGGAATTGCTGAAAATAACAGTTGCGGCCATTGCTGAGGCGAGAGGGTATGGACAGGCAGTGCACTTTGTTGAAAATACCAAAGAATATTTTTTGAACGAACAGGATGCCGGAGAAGTATCTCTGGTACATCTTTACCTGTATAAAAACTGGATGAAGATTGTGTTAAGTGAAAGAGATATCGAAAACGGTCGACTTGTTTTTGAGCGTGGTACGGATATTTTTCCAGAGGATCCCGAACTGCATCTTTTTGGCGTAGAATTGTCATTGCTGGAGGGAGACTGGCACAGTGCTGAGGAATTATTATACCAAAGAGAATATCCTGCTGTTTTGAGACAAAACATAGAAATTCTCGCTGCAAAAATATCCGAGTTAAAAAAAGAGGAGGGGAGCATTGTGGTTCGCTTTCCCTCAGGCTCTTCCCGTATTCCCGTAGTGGCAAGAGTAAATAACAGACAGGATATTCATTTTCTTGTCGATACGGGAGCTACTCTCGTCACTGTGCCGGCTGCACTTCTTGGTGAACTTGGCATAGAAATACATACGAATACCCCGCGCCGGATGGTTGCCACTGCCGGTGGCCTCAAAGAGGCGTGGGAGGTGAATCTGTCCTCCATAGAATTGGGCGGCTGGGTTGTTTATGATCTGAAAGCGTTGGTCATGGATCTTCCACATCACAGCCAGACAGGTCTTCTTGGCTTGAATTTTCTTGAAAAATTTAGAATGGATCTTAACACGGAAAAGGGCATTTTGATCCTGGAGCCTCTGTAAAATGGATAGCCTGGAGAATTCTCTCGTAGATACTGTTGCCGGATGGACAGCAAGTTCCCAGCAGGCTTATCTCTGGTCTCTTGTGTTGCATTCTTCCCATATCAGACATCAACTGAGCCCCCATGGCGGAGGGTGGACGATCAGTGTTGCCGAAGAGATGCTTGATGCAGCAGTGGCCGAATTAGAAGCGTATGAACATGAAAATAAAAATTGGCCTCCTCCTAAAAATGAACCGGAAGGCCTGATCTCTTTTCATAAGAGACATCCTCCCACAGTTCTATTGATGGGAATCCTTCTGCTTTTTTTTGCGGAAACAGGACCATGGTCCTCGGGAGACAAATGGTTTCGGGCGGGAGCGGTTGATAGTATCATGATTAAAGATCATGCGGAATGGTGGCGGCTTGTAACGGGATTGACGTTACATGCTGACGCTGTTCACATGGTGGGAAATGTTATTATCGGCGGCATCATGATCCATTTTTTGTGCAAGATTCTGGGCAGTGGACTTGGCTGGCTGCTTGTATTTGTCATTGGCATGACGGGTAATGCCATGAATATTTTTGCCCGTGATGGGGCTCATCTTGCCGTTGGTTTTTCCACAGCAGTTTTTGGCGTTGTTGGTCTGTTAAGCGGGCTGGAGATGAGAAGGGGGTTTAATATAAAGGCCATGCTGCTCCCCTTGGGTGCCGGAGTCGGCTTGCTGGCCATGCTCGGGGCCGGAGGGGCGCGAACAGATCTCGGGGCCCATTTATGGGGCCTCTTCTGTGGTATTGCTGCCGGATTAGCCCTTGCCTCTTTCCCTTCCTTTCTCAAGTGGAGCGCACGAATGCCTCGCCAGATACTCTTTTTTGCCGCTGCAGTGTCTATTGTCGTTGGCAGCTGGTGGCTGGCTCTCACACACACATAAGACGATGGTGTTTTATAAACTCATTCGATTGTTCTGTCTGCCTGGAACCGAAATAGGTTGCAATAAAGGATAAAATCGGGGACATTGCATTGCGCATTGCGCATTGCCAATGCGCATTGTGGATAGTGCGACAATCAATCAATAAACAATAAGTACATAACGTAAAGAATAAATATCAGTTAACCAATTGGAAAATCATTATGGCTTTTGATGATCAACAACCCCCGTGGGGAAAGAAAAATAAACCTGGTTCACCTGAAGAGGTCATTGCCGCCCTGCTCAAGAAGATAAAGGAGATGTTTGAGGGTGGCGGAGGCCGCAAAGGAGGGCAGGGAGATGATAGTTCCGGTCAGGCAACTCCTCCCAATATGTGGGGTGGCCTGCTGAAAGTCATCGTCGTTATTGGCGTCCTGTTCATTGTCAATGTTGTGTATTCCTCATTCTATACCATTGAACCTGGCGAGCAGGGGGTTGTCCTCCGTTTTGGTAAATTTTCGAAACTAGCACCTCCCGGGCTTAATTTTAAAATGCCATTGATTGATGACGTGATCAAGGTTGATGTGGCAGCAGTTCGTAAGCAGGAGTTTGGTTTCCGTACTCGTATTGCTGGCCAGAAATCAGTGTTTGCCAATAAAGGCTATGATTCTGAGTCATTAATGCTTACCGGAGATAAAAATGTCATAGATGTGGAGTGGATTGTTCAATACAAGATCCAGGATCCATTTAATTTTATATACAAGGTAAGAAATGTCGATCAGGCAGTCCGAGACCTTTCTGAGAGGGCCATCCGACGGGTTGTCGGCAACCAGAATTTTGATTATGTGCTGAGCAACCGCGAGATTCTTGAAGCGACTGCAACCCGTAGACTCCAGGCAACATTGAATAAATACAACAGTGGGGTGAAAATTGTCGCTGTGAAGTTACAGGATGTTAATCCCCCGGAGAAGGTCAAGCCGGCCTTTAACGAAGTCAACGAGGCTGACCAGGACATGAAGCGTCTTGTCAATGAGGCAGAGCAAACCTACAATAAGATCATACCCAAAGCTCGGGGAACAGCGAAGCGTGTTCTCGAAGAGGCGCATGGTTATGCCATTGAACGAACCAACCTTGCCAAGGGTGAAGCTTCACGTTTTCTAGCGGTGCTCGAAGAGTATAAGAAAGCTGAAGATGTAACCCGAAAAAGGATGTACCTTGAAACGATGCAGCAGATTTTGCCAACGGTGAAAGAGGTTTATCTCCTTGATAAGGATCAGCGTTCTCTTTTACCTTTCCTTGATTTGACAGGCAGTCGCAGCAAAAACTAATAATTTATTTAGAGCCTTAAAAAATATTTTCGTGTTATTTGTTGAAAGAAATTGAAAAATTATAATAAAGTCAAAGGATTAGAGTCTACTGTTAAGGCTTTTATCCCTAAAACCTTAATCTTTTCCAGTTTATCTGGGTTAGGATTACATCCAAAATGAACGCTATTTGTTGATCGTTATCAACTTGTATCAAAGGCTCATAACATAGCCTTTTTCCTAATAGGCTCCCTTTAAGGAAAAAGGCTTAAATTGAAATCTCCGCATATTTTCCCTTGTTGCCAGAACCTGGGTTGTAAATGGCCTGGAAATTGATTTTGATATAATTTTTGGTATTTTTCAAGGGTAGATATATCTGGAATGGTTTTCCAGAGGAGTCCCGCCAAAGATGCCGTGACGAAAACGGTCAACAATATTTGTGCCCACCATTTTAACGCAGAGGTGGTAGGGACAAC
>JAUWDC010000055.1 GCA_030608985.1 Desulfobia sp.
TGAATCTTTGGAAATATCTTGACTCTCAGCCGGGCTAGACAGGGTTATGACTTTGGAATGAACTTAACCGCTTCGCGGAATTATACAAGACCGTACCCGCATAAACCCACCCCCCACCTATATACAACAGTTTTAATTCAGAGATATAATTAATTATTCGGAAATAACACCTCCCTGGCCGATAAGGTATTTCAGTCCATTTGATTTACCAACTCAACCAAGGAGGTATTATTATGAGCAGTAGCCTGAGAGATCAATTGATCGATCACATGACCCTGAATGGCTTTTCTGAATGTACAAAAAGAAGCTATGTTACGGGCGTTAAAGGATTGGCTAAATTTTACAACCGGTCACCCGACCTTCTAACAAATGAAGAGGTGCATCTCTATATCCGTCATCTTATCATTGAGCGGAAGGTGAGCTGGTACTCATGCAATAACTATCTGTCGGGCATTATCTACTTCTACAAAAATATTTGTCACTGGGAAAATGTAGACCGTTTTGGAATCCCGCCACGTCCCCGCCAGAAGAAACTGCCAGTAACACTCAGTATTGAAGAAGTAAAGCGACTGTTTTCCGTTATCACCAACCTTAAACATCGGGTTCTGCTTAAAACTGCTTACAGTGCTGGACTCCGAGTCAGTGAACTGATCAGCTTGAAACCGCACCACATTGAAAGTGACCCTTCAAGAATGCTGATTCGAGTAGAGCAAGGCAAGGGAAGAAAGGACAGATACACGCTTCTTTCCAAAGAACTGCTTATTGAGTTAAGGCAATATTTTCGCAAGTATCAACCTGAAAAATGGTTGTTTACAGGCTATAAACAGGGGGAGCATCTATCTTACGCTGCTGCCCGAAAAGTTTTCGTGGTTAATAAAAAAAAGCCGGTATAACCAAATCATGCTGCATACATTGCCTTCGTCACAGCTTCGCAACCCACCTCCTTTACCAAGGAACTGACCTCTATACAATCAGTCGCTTTCTTGGCCACAAGTCGATAAACACCACAACAATTTATCTCCATATCATCCCGGAAAGATTTGCCAAACTAGAAAGTCCTCTCGACAAGTTCGAACCTGAACAGGAGGATGACAAATGAAAAAGACTCTTGCTGCATCAGCCTGTAAAAATAATTTTGAGGTTGCTGATGTTTTCCATCTTTACGGTGAGCAATATCGGCAGTCCAATAGCCTGTCATATGAGCAGATTAAAGTCATGCGTCATATCGAAATATGTCGCACCGCAGCGCTTGGTGGACATGTCGAGCAATGCGATAAGTGCGGTTTTGAGAGAATTTCTTATAATTCTTGCAGGGACCGGCATTGTCCAAAATGCCAAACTATGACAAAAGAAAGATGGCTTAATGATCGCAAAGCAGAACTTCTCCCCTGTGGTTATTTTCACCTTGTCTTTACTCTACCTCATACCCTTAATCCAATTGTTCTCTGCAACAAAAAAATCATGCTGGCCATGTTGTTTGCAGCAGTCAACGAAACCTTGCAGGCCTTTGCCAAGGATCCCCAATGGCGCCTTGAAGGACAACTTGGCTTTATCTCGGTTCTGCATACATGGAGTCAGACCCTGTTGGACCATTTTCATCTCCACTGTCTTGTCCCTGCCGGTGCTTTCTCACCCGCACAAAACAAATGGAATCCAGCAAGAGAATCCTTCCTGTTCCGAATAAATTCACTGGCAAAGGAATTTCGAAAACGTTATCTGCACAAATTGGAGAAAGCCTACCAAAAAAAGAAGCTCATCTTCCCCGGTGAAACGGTCTCCATTAGTTCTCCAGAGGTATTTTGGGAAATGACCAAAAAACTCTCAGTAATTGACTGGATAGCCTATGCTAAACGTCCCTTTGCAGGCCCCGAACAGATCCTTGAATATCTTGGCCGCTATACACATCGGGTTGCAATCTCGAACAACCGTCTCACTGCCATAGACAATGGCAAGGTTGTCTTCACTTATAGAGACCGAAAGAGCGCCAACCAAAAGAAGACAATGACCCTGAATGCTGATGAGTTTATCAGGCGCTTCCTTTTACATGTCTTGCCTAAAGGCTTTATGAAGATCAGGTATTTTGGTTTCCTGTCCAATATCAAAAAAAAGGAATACATTCCAATAATCAGACAACTTATTAAGCCGATGGCGGAACTGCTGGTAAAAATAAAAGAAACTGTTCAACAGATCATGCTCCGGGTGACTGGAATAGATATCACCTGTTGTCCCCAATGCCAAAAAGGAAAAATGATAACAATTAAAGAGCTCCCAAAACTGGCTTGGAATACATCGTAACACTTTTGCTGGTGTAAAATTCTAATCAACAAAGAAAACTGCCAGTTGGCAGAATAGGATAAATGCGTCCTGAATTGATCTATTTCAGAGAAAAAACAAGAGAACAGGCAATTTGAGCCTTCTTTGATTGAAGGAAAAACAATTTTATGATTTGAGGCCCTCCTTCGGGGGTGATGCTAGCCCAATAATACTCTTTTTAATCGACAGAAAATCCCACCTAAAGTATACAATCCCCATAGTGTCTGTACATGGCCGAAACGCCGGTGGAGCTGGTTAAGTTCTTACGTTTTATCAACAATTGCGCTGAGTTGAGCTGATATCAAGTCAAACATCAACTGCTACAACCTGTCGTAACGCTGAGCCTTTCAGTTGGGCGCAACAATTGATAAAACGCTATTCTATATATCTTGACTTTCCACACAACAAAAAAGGCAGCCCAAATTAATGGAACTGCCCTGTGTTAGATACGTAGTTTTTGGCGATTATTTTTTTTCAACGGCAGGACCAGTTGTCAAGCCGGACCAGATGAGTGAATATGTAAGAAGCTAACCTGAATAAAAGTATAATAAATTCTATTCATTCTCGGCAATAATAAATTTTAGTTCATTTTCGAAGTAAATGCCGGTTTCAAATTTATCGTTCTCTTTGTTTTCCTTTACCCAAACAACTTTACCTTTAGTGCGCAAGAGGCCTATATCAGATAAATCTCCAGTTGTTACAACTAATCCACCACTTGACTGTACGCCCTGAACTTCCAAAACAAAATCAAGTTTTGCCCCGTTGGCATATTTTTCGTTAGCCAGAAAACTGAGCCCGCTATCGCTGATATTTACCAGTTGACCTTTCATTGTATCATTATTGAGCGGATCATCACTGCTTTGACAATAGTATATTTCAAAATTTCGTTGAAGCCTTTCATTCGCTCTGCGTTCTATTTGTTTCAGCATATCTTGTTCTTGCATTAACTGTCCCCTGTCTTCAATTTTGTAAGTATTAGAAACTTATTTTAACAACTTCTCCATTAAATGGCAAAAATAAAGATTTGTAGTCTTATGCTTATAAGATGAAAGGTTCATTAGGGTGGGATTTATGATTTTTACAGATTTATCCACAAAATGAGGAGTCAAGATATTCCATGTAAGCGGTGACTATTTATGGCCTCCAGAAAGTAAAGATATTTCCAAACAACGTTGCCTTACATCCTGCGCAAAAAACATTTGTTTCTTGCGCAGGGAAATCTATTACAAGATGTTTTATATTTTCAACTAGTTGCAAATGCATTTTTATAATGGGTTTTTATACGCACTATAGAGTTAAGAAATTTCAAACAAAATCGCCTCACCTGTCTACGTAATGCAATATCCTATTGAAGGCAATAATTTGCAAGGGAAATGATAGGGCGGGATATTTCAGCATCTGGGCAGATTGAGGCGTGGAAGAGAAGTGAGAACGGAATGACCTTTTACGGCACCATCATACTTATTTCGTTAGCCACAACCACACTTTTTCATACCAGGCAAATTCGAGAAATCCGGGGAAAAGCTTCCTGCTGAGAAAGACAATGGCAACAATAATGATAATTCCGAGTAATTTCTCCATTACTTTGGGTTTCAGCCTGGTGGCACCCAAGTGAGAGCCAATCCAGCCCCCTGCCAGGACAGCAATAACCACAGGCCAGAAACGGCTTATATCGATAAAATTATATTGAAAGCGCGCAGCAATCCCGGCTGCCGAATTCATCCATATAAATAGTGACGCACAGGCTGCCGCTTCTTTTTCTGTGCCGAGCCGAAAAATAATTATTATCGGGATAAGGTATATCCCACCGCCAATGCCAACTATACCCGACACCAGACCTAACAGGCTGCCGCTTGAAAGTGCCAGAAGAAATTGCTGCCATTTTCTAAGCCTGATATTTAGTGCTGTCCGCTTCCAAAAATATATACGAATGACAACAACAAGGAGAGATACCGTCAAAACCCAGAAAAAAACAGTACTTGGCAAGTTCAGTGCACCACCCACATAGGACATGGGGATAGAAGTAATAAGAAAAGGAATAACAAGACTCAACCTGCCATGACGATGCCGGAAATAATTATAGGTTCCAAGGCTGCTGACCAGGAGGTTGAGTGATAATGTAATGAGGGGAATTGCTTTGAAATGAAGGCCGAAAATTGAAAGCAATGCTGTATACGATGAGCCGCCGGCCAATCCAATAGAGGAATAAAGGAGAGAAACGAAGAAAAAAATAATGGCAAGCTGCCAGGGCGCTATAAGGAGATCTTCCACTCAGACTTCCCTCTTGCTCACTTTCCAGGGAGACGTCTCAAGCCATTGCCTGAATTCCTCGCAAGGAAGGGGCTTGCCGATATAGTAACCCTGGGCAACATCACAGCCCATTTCGGCGAGAATGTTAAACTGTTCTTCTGTTTCAACTCCTTCGGCAACAGTGGTTATACCCAACTCCCGGTTAAATTCTATCATATGCCGTATCAGTGATCGACTTAAATCAGATGAAGCTATATTGGCAACTAGGCTCTGGTCTAATTTAACTGTATCTATGGGAAGCTCCTGCAGATAATGCACAGAAGAGTATCCTGTACCAAAATCATCGATGGCAATACTGGCCCCCATTTTTTTCAATGCTCCCAGAATCTCCCGGGCAACACCAAACTCCGTTACCAAGAACCGTTCTGTTATTTCTATTTCAAGAAGAGCAGCTTCAATCCCCATCTCCCGAACAGACTTGATCAAACGGGCAATAAGGATTCGGTCCTGTATGGCATGGGCGGTAAGGTTAATGGCCAGTTTCATATCATAGCCACCGCTGGCCATACACTTGATCTGGGCCAGTCCTTCTTTTACCGCAAAAAGAGATAAAGGATGAATGAGCCAGGTCTTCTCTGCTTCGGGGATAAACATATCCGGCGTCAGCAGTCCCAGATCCGGATGCTGCCAGCGGATGAGCGACTCGACACCAACCAGCTTCTTATCGGCTATGGACACCTTCGGCTGTAAAAACAAGGTCAGCTGAGAGGTGTCGATAGCTTTCTTTACCGAACCGAGCAGCGCAAGCCGTTCGACACTGTTGCTGTCATCTCTGGAACTGTATTCGGCGTAAAGGGTCTTATTCTTCTCGGCATTGTATACCGCTATCCCTGCCTTCTGGATCATCTCATCCCGGGAGTCCCCAGTGCTGCAGGAACAAGAAATTCCAAAATGCATATCAACGGCAATGGGAATATTTTCAAAAAAGAAAGGATCTTCCAGATGCTTGGTAATTATCCGACATTTCTTGATAAAATTATCGACATTAACATCAACAGCAATCACCGCAAAACTGTTCTCCTGTATGCGAAACAAGGAATCTTCCGGCAATTCACCTTCTTTGCTGAGCCGTTCGGCAATCTGGTTAATAATGGCAGAGGAGGAGCGGAAACCAAGCGTCGCGACAACCTGCTTCAGATTGCTGATTGTGAGTATGGCCAGGGTGACTTCTTTGTGCTGTCCTGCTTTCTCTTCACTCAGGAGTTCATCCAGCCTCCTGGATAATGCCTGAAGATTTGGCAGCCCAGTCGGCCTGTCATGAAAAGATTTATCCTGGGTGTTATCCAGATGGTCGTTGTAACACCGGGAAATAAAACCGCCGACGCCCCCCATCAGCATGAAGAAACACATTCGCATTATCCAGTTGAACGGCTCTTGCGGAATAGCCTGTTCTGTCGATAATGGCATATAAGGACCGAGAAGGAGACCGGCGACCATCCCGGCGAAAATACCTCCTGGCGTCCGGAATAAAACAGAGGCAAGAACAATAGGTCCATACATGAGATGGGGGTAAATCGATACTGCCCCACCTGTTATAAATACGATTCCCGTTATCAATACAGCCGTGAGAGAGAGAACCAATAAAACAGCGAAGGCATGAAAGCCCCTTGGCCTCCGCCACTCTTCAATCATTGCACTGACTGTATCTTTATCCGGCATCATTGTCTTTTCCTATATCAACTCAGAATTCTACCGAAATTATCAGCTCACCTCATCATCATGGGATACTGGCAGAAGGATTGTGAAGACACTTCCCTTGCCTATTTCACTTTCCACGCTCACAGTACCGTTATGGGCCTGGGCAATGTGCTTCACTATTGCCAACCCCAGCCCAGTGCCTCCGAGCTTTCTACTGCGTGCCTTATCACTCCGGTAGAATCGTTCAAAAAGCCTGGGTAAATGCTCTTTGCCAATACCGACCCCGTAATCCTGGACGCTGATGGCCAGCATCTCCTTGTCATCCTGGTCAATTTCATATCCCCAGATCTTCACCTGGCTTCCAGGATCACTGTACTTAACAGCATTTATGACAAGATTGGCAACAGCTTGTTCCATGAGGGTACTGTCCATGGCAACTTCCAGATCTTCAGGGCAATCTATATTTAAAGAAATATCCTTTTCCTTGGCTTTCAAAGAGCAGACCTGCGCAGCAGCATTGAGGACATACTTCACTTTCCCGCGAGTAAGGACAATCCCTTCTTTATCTGTATCCTGCTCTATTTTAGAAAGGGAAAGCAAATCAT
Organism: Desulfobia sp.; assembly: GCA_030608985.1. Classification (GTDB taxonomy): domain Bacteria; phylum Desulfobacterota; class Desulfobulbia; order Desulfobulbales; family SURF-16; genus Desulfobia. Next base: position 6,867 of record JAUWDC010000055.1, read on the forward strand.
CAACAATAGCATGCAACTGATTTGACTGCCTGACAATAATTTCCAAAAACTTCTTCGTTTGATCAGCATCTTCAAAGCCACTGTCAAGAATTGTTTCAGCATAGCCCTTAATGGAAGTAACAGGAGTCATCAGCTCCCTCCTCAAGTCCCGAAACTATGTCCTCTTCTTCACCCTTTGCCGTAAGCATAATTATGGGAATAGATGAATATTCAGGG
>JAUWDC010000297.1 GCA_030608985.1 Desulfobia sp.
TCATACCAGTCGTCTCAAATTTCCTGGCAAGTTGGTTAGGTATGTAAGAAGAAAAATGAAGAACGTAAATAAATAGATGCTGCAGAAATCGCTCAGTACCAGGCTTACCTATCACTGGGGAACCAATAATAGTCTGCTTGGGCTGGGTTTAAACTGGGGACAACCTAATGAGGATACCTTCGGACCGGGTCTCGACGATCAGTATACAGTAGAGCTATTTAGCCGCTTACAGGTTACAAAGTACCTTCAGATTACACCGGACATTCAGTATGTCATCGACCCGGCCCTTAACCAAGAAGCTGACGAAAGTTGGGTCTTCGGCCTGCGGGCTCGATTGGTTTTTTAAGTGTGGAAGAAATAAGTAGATAGAAACAAACAGACTCAAGATAAGGGGCAATACCAGGTATATTTTGTTATCTATGATTGCCCCTTTTTAATATTGACAGAATAGGTTTTATCAATTGTTGCGCCGCAGATAATCCTCAATGATGTCACACCCTACAAACTTGCATTATCCTCTGACGTCAGGCACAACAGAGCGCAATTGTTGATAAAACCTGGGGAACTGGAGTGCGGTTTGCTCCTGAAATTCCAGCTTTTTCCTATGGGGTTTTAATACAAGGCAGGGAGGGTGAGAAAGTCACTGAAAGTATCATTTTTCATTAACAAAATAACTGCAGGAATTAACATTTTTCGGCTATCGAACAAATTTTAATAAATTCTTCCAAGTTTTCTGTCGTTATATGGTTCAACAGGTTGTTTTCCAAGCATATTGTCATACAGAAGACGCACTTCTCCTGTTCAATTCATATCTCGAATTCCCTGAAAGTCTACTTTCTACAGCTTATCAACCGTCAGGATGTATCTGACAATGGATCTGGTAAAGCCTCCATATAAACCATTTTTCCCTTACCGCAATGCGGACAGAGAGATATATCAATGCCTGTCAACCGCATCATCATCTCTTCAACCGTTTCTGTCAGTTTTTCTGCAAATTCTGCATCCGGGTTTATCAGTTGCCGAAGCAAAGGAATACAGGCTTTCTTGTTTGCATGTGCCAGAAAGCCGTAGTAACGAATCTTCATGAACCCTTTGGGTAAAATATGCAACAGAAACCGACGAATGAACTCTTCAGCTTTTATCGGTAACTCTTTGACTGTGTTATCGTCAGCACGATCCCGGTAAGTGAAAGTGACTCTACCCTCCTCAATGGAGACTATACGGTTATTTGTAATCCCAACCCTGTGGGTATAACGGCCCAGATATTCAAGAACCTGCTCCGGTCCACCGAAGGGTTTCTTCGAGTAGGTGATCCACTGCTTGTCCCATAATGTTTTGATCAGTCGCATGAAACACTGCTTGTCGGTAAAATTCTCGGTATTTCCAGAAAAACATAATTTTTCTTGATTATAGGCTTTTTCAAGTTTACGCAGATACCTTTTTTGGAACTCCTTTGCCAGTGATTCGACCCTGAAAAGATATTTTTCCCTGGCAGGAGTCCATTTTTTCTTGTCAAATGAAAGTGCTCCTGCCGGAATAATACAATGAAGGTGAAAGTGATCCATGAGTTTCTGATTCCATGTGTGCAGTACACTGATGAAGCCAAGTTGACCGTCAAGGCGCCATTGTGGATCGCCGGCAAATGCTTGCAGGGTTTCCTTTACTGCTGCAAAAAGTATTGCCGGCATCACGCTCATATTGTCGAGAATCAGCGGGTTAAGTTCATGTGGTAATGTGAAAACATTGTGGAAATACGAACAAGGAAGTACTTCCGACTTCCTGTCATTGAGCCACTTTTCTTTCACGAGGGTCTGGCATTTTGGACAGTGTCTATCCCGGCAGGAGTTGTATGCATTCTGCTCAGTACCGCAATGGTCACATACTTCGATGTGACCGCCAAGGGCAGCGGTACGACACATTTCAATATGGCGCATTGCCTTGAACTGCTCAGGAGAGAGAAAGTATTTATCTCGGTATTCCTGTCCGTACCTGCGGAAGATATCAGCTACCTCTGGTTGCTTCTTATTATGTATCATTGTTGTCGCCCTCCTTTTCCAAGTCGAACAGATCAAGAGGACTTTTGAGATCAACGTACCTTCCCGGTACGATGTGAAGATAGATCGTGGTGGTTTTTATTGAGGTGTGACCGAGGAGTTGGCTGATGGTGTAGAGATCATATCCTTTGTATAAAAGGTGGGTGGCAAACGAGTGCCTTAAGCTGTGAGGGCTGCATTTCTTGGTAATACCGGCTTTTTTTTTGCTGCTTTAAAAGCGCACCATACAGATGTCGTAGTGATATGTTTATGAGGGTTTTGACCGGGAAAAATCCACTGCTTGGGAGAATATATTCGCCAATATGCTTTGAGTTCTATCAGAAGTTTTTCTGACAGCACAGTATATCGATCTTTTCGACCTTTACCTTGTTCAACTCTAATCACCATCCTGGAAGGATCGCTTTCAATATGCTCTGGCAGAAGACGTACTGCTTCTCCTATTCGTAATCCCCCACTATACATTGTTTTGAGTAAAACACGGTGTTTGAGGTTGTCAACACAGGAAAAGAGGCGTGCAACTTCTTCCATACTGAGCACAACCGGCAGTTTCCTGCCTTTTGGGCGGGGTGGAAGACCATAACGGTCATCAATTTCCCGCTGACAAATATGCCTGTAAAAATAGGTGATCCCGCTCAAATAGGTTTTGCATGAAGTCCACTCCAGTTTTTTCTCAATGAGCAAGTGGCGGAAATAGGCCCGAACTTGATCATCCGTCAGTGTATCCGGTGACTGATTATAAAAATCAGCCAGACCTTTGACACCTGTGATATAGCTCTTCTGGGTAGACTCTGTCAGGCCATACAGATTCATACGTTCAATAAACTTCTCTCTGATTTTGGTGCTCATAAGATGCCTCCATGGTTAAAAAAATAAGATTGTAT
>JAUWDC010000296.1 GCA_030608985.1 Desulfobia sp.
AAACAAGAGCTCTGGAGGCCTCAACTTTAATTGCCATATCCGCCAGCATATGCTGAATAGCCTGGAAAGAGATAATCGGCTTACCGAATTGAACGCGCTGTTTAGCATAAACCACAGACTCATCAAGTGCTGCCTGCCCTAATCCCACACCAAGAATCGCAATTCCCGGACGGGACAGATCCAGTGTTTTCATAACTGTTATAAAACCCATCCCCTGCCGACCGATTAAGCGATCCTTGGGAATCCGACAATCCTTGAAAATAAGTTCACAGGTGACGGACGCCCGGATACCCATTTTTTTCTCTTTTGGCCCACAGGAAAATCCCGGGTCTGTATCTTCAACCACAAACATGGAAGCGCCTCGAGCTCCCCTGCCCTTATCTGTCATGGCAACTACTGAATAGATTTGTGCCTCACCGGCATTGGTTATCCACTGCTTGGTGCCGTTCAGCACCCATTCATCACCATCAAGTACAGCGGTGGTCTGGATCCCTGATGCATCACTGCCGGCATTTGCCTCAGTGAGAGCAAAAGCGGCTCTCTTCTTACCACTTGCAACATCCGGCATGTATTTTTGTTTCATTTCGTCACTGCCGGACAATAATATTGGATAAACCCCCAGGGCACTGGCAGCAAAGCTTGTCGCAACTGCAACACATCCACGCCCGAATTGCTCCAAAGCCAGCACAACCTCAAAACATCCGCCTCCGAAGCCACCATATTCTTCGGGAATATAGAGGCCATAAAGATCTGCCTGGGCAATTTCATTCAGAATTTCTGTGGCAAATTCTTCTTTCTCATCCAACTCTGCCCGTTGTGGAATAATTTTCTCATCGGTTATCTGTCGGGCAATATCGACAATCATCTGTTGTTCTTCAGTTAAGAAATAATCCACCGTTCACTCCCTTATGTTAAGTGCAATAATATTAACAAAGCAGAAATCTCCAAAATCTATACTCCCTTCTCCACCCTGCAAGCAAGCTCAAAAACAAAAAAACATTCTTGCAGCAACAAGTCTCTACCAGCGCAAAAGTACAACTCCCCAGGTAAAGCCTCCGCCAAATACGCTGAAAAGCAGCAGATCGCCTTTCTGCAGACGTCCTTCACGATTCGCCTCATCCAAGGCTATCGGCAGACTGGCTGCAGATGAATTCCCGTATTTTTGTATGGTTGTATATACTTTTTCAAATGGCAGGTTAACCCTTTCAGCCAAGCTTTTAAGAATTCTGATATTGGCCTGGTGAGGAATCATGAGATCAATGTCATCCACCGTGATCCCCTCTCTTTTAAGCAGATTCTCAACAGCATCTCCCATTTCACGAACAGCATGTTTAAATACATCCTTGCCAACCATGTTGAATGCCGAACCATCACAAAAACTGTCCCGGTCAGGGATTGTCTTGTAATCCACAACCGGACAGTAACGACGCGGTACCGCATCCAGGCTCAGCAACTGCCAGAGGCGTCCGTCACTATAAAGCTGGCTGGCCAATAAACCATTTTCATCTTTACTGCCGGTGACTACACAGGCGCCTGCGCCATCACCAAAGAGAATACAGGTGTTACGATCCTGCCAATTGACTCTGGCAGAAAGTGTCTCCGCCCCTATTAGAAGGATTTTCATGTCAGGCGCATTTTTTAAATATCTGTCTGCTATCTCCAGGGCATAAGCAAAGCCGGAACATGCAGCACTGACATCAAAGGCAAACGCATTTTCAGCACCAATTTCCTTCTGCACAAGACAGGCACAGGAGGGCATCACCATTTCGGCGGTTATAGTGCCCACGATAATCATATCAAGTTCCCGGGCAGTGACTCCAGCCATGGTTAACGCCTTTATAGCTGCCTGGGCCGCCATTTTTGAGGTCTCTTCTCCGGCTCCTGCTATTCTTCTGCTCCTGATACCGGTCCGGGTGGTTATCCACTCATCACTTGTTTCAACGATCTTCTCTAATTCCTTATTGGTCAAGATGCGTTTCGGCAAATAAGAGCCTGTACCAATTATTTTTGCTCGACCGGTCATTCAGTCTCCCCAGACTTTTGATCAGCGACAGATCCCTTTTGTACTTCTTTAGCTTGAGCCGGATTAGATTCTGACAACAGCTGCATAATATGGCCATTCACCCTACTGCGAATCATCTCAGCTGCGACCCTTATGGCATTTTTAATAGCTTTGGCATTAGAACGGCCATGGCAAACTATTCCAGTGCCGTTTATACCCAACAGCGGTGCACCGCCATATTCGGCATAATCGACCCTTTTACCAAAATTGTTAAAAGCCTGCTTGGCGAGAAGATAACCTATTTTAGCCATAAAACTCTTTGACATTTCAGTGCGCAGCATGGCAATAATTGCTTCAGCCAATCCCTCGCTGACTTTCAAACAGACATTTCCAACAAAACCGTCACAAACGATAACGTCAACATTTCCCTGGAAAATATCCCTGCCCTCAACATTTCCGATAAAATTGAGCGAACTTTTCCTGAAAAGTTCATGGGCGCTCTTGACCAGCACATTACCCTTACCGCCCTCCTCTCCGATACTGAGCAGGCCGATACTGGGTTTCTGTATTTCAAACAGGTTGTCTGAAAACGCTGAACCCATAACACCGAACTGGAACAGATGCTGTGGACGGCAGTCAACATTTGCACCCACATCCATCATGACCAGAGGCTTTTTCAGAGTTGGGAATATACTGGCAATCCCGGGCCTGGCGATATTTTCCAAACGGCCCAGCGATTTAATGGCTGAAACCATGGTCGCGCCGGAGTTGCCCGCACTCACCACACCATCTGCTTCGCCATTCTTGATCTGCTCAAATGCTCTGATGATTGATGAGTCTTTTTTCCTCCGTATTGCTTCATAGGGAGACTCATCCATGGAAACTGTTTGAGAAGCATGAACGATATGCAATCTGGAGGAAGCCAGGGGCTGGTTCTG
>JAUWDC010000008.1 GCA_030608985.1 Desulfobia sp.
AAATTTCGCTCACGCTGTTATTCTGTTTGTTTAACAGTAAGTTTGTGGATGCTATATATGGAATATAACTGTTTGGAGTTACGATATTATGGAAGCTAAGTCCGTTGCAAAAAATATTCGGATTTCGCCACAAAAGGCACGATTGGTTGCGGATCTGATAAGAGGCAATAATGTTGAATCGGCTATCACCACTTTGCGGTTCATGCCTAAAAAAGCGGCTCGTATTATTCGTAAACTCATAGAGTCAGCCGTTGCAAATGCGAATCAGAATGAGGCTATTGACGTTGATACTCTTTACATAAAGAAGGTCTACGTTGACGGTGGCCCGATGTTGAAGCGAATTCGGCCTCGCGCCATGGGGCGAGCATCTCGTATTTTGAAAAGATCAAGCCACATTACCGTTGTACTTGACGAAGCATAAAGTTTCTAAAAGTAATTATATAACATTCTGTACACTTTGTTCAATTTCGAACATTTTATAAACTAATGATGGAGGAAGGTTTTGGGCCAGAAAGTCAATCCGATAAGTTTACGGCTTAATATCGTCCGTACATGGGAATCTACCTGGTACGCAGATCGTGATTATTCTAAATTTCTTATTGAAGATCAGAAGATTAAGAAATTTTTGAAAAAAAGGCTATATCATGCCGGTATATCAAAAATTAATATTTCTCGAACTGGTGAAAAGATAAAGCTAAAACTCCACACCGCAAGGCCTGGTATTGTCATTGGTAAAAAGGGTGCAGAGATTGAGGCGCTGAAAAAAGAGCTTGATAAATTAACTAATCGCCAGTGTACTGTTGATATTCAAGAAGTAAGAAGACCAGAGGCGGATGCACAGCTTGTTGCCGAAAATGTAGCATTGCAGCTCGAAAGGAGAATTGCCTTCCGCCGTGCTATGAAAAAGGCAGTCAATATCGCCTTGAAGTTCGGTGCAAAAGGTATTAAGATATCCTGTTCCGGTCGCCTCGGGGGCGCTGAAATGGCTAGAAGAGAATGGACGCGGGAAGGACGTGTACCTCTTCATACACTTCGAGCAGATATTGATTATGGCTTTGCCGAATCAAAAACCACCTACGGAATTATTGGAGTAAAGGTCTGGATATTTAAAGGTGAAGTACTGTCTGACTCCGAGATGGGTAAAGAATAAAGCAGAGTGCTTCTCTTTCTATATATAAGCGGTCTAGAGTCAGGGTAACTATAAATAAGGTCGGAAATAATGCTTAGTCCAAAGAAAGTTAAACATAGAAAGCAGATGAAGGGTCGAATGCGAGGAGCTGCCTTTAGGGGTTCATCCATTGAATTCGGAGAGTATGCCCTTAAAGCCTTAGAATGTGGAAGAATGACTTCTCAACAGATTGAGGCGGCCCGTATTGCCATTAATAGAACAATTAAACGTGGCGGTAAAATGTGGATTCGTGTCTTTCCTGATAAACCTATCACCAAGAAGGCTGCAGAAACAAGGATGGGTAAAGGAAAAGGAAGTCCGGAATCCTGGGTTGCACCAATCAAACGTGGGAGAATCCTTTATGAGTTAAGAGGGGTAGACGAGGATCTGGCCAAAAAGGCCTTGACCTTGGCCGGTAACAAACTGCCTTTTGCAACTAAAGTTATTTCAAAGGAAAGTACATTATGAAGGTTCAAGAATTACGCGAGAAAAGCATTGAGGACCTGCAAGGTACCGCATCAGATATTGCTGAAGAAATATGTAAACTTAAGTTTCAGCATGGTATTCGTCCACTTGAAAATACAGCAAGATTTACAGTATTAAAAAAAGATATTGCCAGGATAAAAACTGTTATTAGTGAGAAGTCTAAGGCAAACAACTAATACACGCTGGTTGCGAATTTTAAAGTTCATATCACTTACAATAAATTGCAGTAGGCTGGAGACCGTCAGGGAAATAGATGGAGAACGTAAAGAAGAATAAAAAAACAAAAGTTGGTGTTGTTGTCAGCGACAAGATGGACAAGACTATTGTTGTGAAGACAGAAAGGCTGGTAGCTCATAAATTGTATGGTAAATACCTCCGCCGTCATGCCAAATATATGGCTGATGACCCAGAGAGTCTCTGCAAAATAGGGGATCGGGTGCTTATCGAGGAATGCCGACCACTGAGCCGAAGAAAACGCTGGCGTTTACGAGAAGTTATAGAAAAAGCAGTCTGATTTTCTGATATATAGATCCTTCTCCTAGTGTAATTTTTTTGATACACGCTTGCCAAAATTCTGCAGGGAAGAGAAGGGTTTTAAAGCTGTTTTTTGTCAGACATATAATTTAATGAGGACAACTCAACAGGGTATGTTGGGAAGTTGGTGATAAGATGATACAAACTGAAACCGTACTGAATGTGGCAGATAACTCTGGAGCAAAAAAAGTTTTATGTATCAGGGTGTTGGGCGGCACAAGGCGAAGATATGCCAGCATTGGCGATATAATCGTTGTAACAGTCAAGGAAGCGATTCCACACGCGAAAGTCAAAAAAGGCGAAGTGTTAAGGGCGGTTATTGTCAGAACAGCAAAAGAAATCAAACGTATGGACGATACAGCAGTAAAATTTGATGAAAATTCAGCTGTTTTATTGACTGCCAGTGGCGAGCCCATGGGAACACGAATTTTTGGTCCTGTTGCCCGTGAATTGAGAGCGAAAGGGTATATGAAAATCGTTTCACTTGCTCCTGAAGTATTATAATTCAATTCCTCAAGCTTTTTTTCCAAGGGTTAAGAAAGACAGCAGAGAGTTTTGTAAGAGGTAAAAAAAATGAAAGCTGGAACAACGTATATGAAACTCAACGATAAAGTTGAAGTTATCAGTGGAAAAGATAAAGGCAGAGTTGGGAAGATTATTAAGGTATATCCAAAACTGAATAAAGCTAAAGTCGAAAAAATTAATATGATGAAGCGCCACACTAAACCGAGCGCTCAAAATCAGCAGGGCGGAATTTTTGAAATGGAAGCTGCCATCAATATTTCGAACTTGATGCTGATTTGTTCCAAATGTACCAAAACAGTACGTATCAAAAAAGAAATTTTAGAAGATGGTACAAAAGTCCGCGTCTGTAAAAAGTGTGGCGAAACAATAGAACCCAGCGCGTGATCTGCTAGAGTTTTTTGGAGACAATAATGGCTAAATTAGAAGAATATTATCATAAAGAATGTGTGCCTCAACTCTTGAAAGAGTTCGGATATAAGAACATCATGGAGGTCCCGAAACTTGGTAAGATCGTATTGAATATGGGGCTCGGCGAGGCGGTTCAGAATCCTAAAATTGTTGAGGGAGCTGCTGCCGAACTTACAGCAATTGCCGGTCAGAAAGCTGTGATTACGAAGGCGAAGAAATCAATAGCTACGTTCAAGCTTAGGGAAGGTATGCCTATTGGTTGCCGTGTTACCCTGCGGGGTGAAAGAATGTATGACTTTTATACAAAACTTGTGAATATTACCCTTCCAAGGGTTAGGGACTTCAGGGGTATAAACCCCAAAGGTTTCGACGGGAGAGGTAATTTTTCAATGGGTATCAAAGAGCATATCATCTTCCCTGAAATAGATTACGATAAAATTGATAAAATTAAAGGGTTTAACATCACAATTACTACAAGCGCAAAGAGTGATGACGAAGGAAGATTCCTTTTGAGAACCCTTGGCATGCCATTTAAAAAATAGTTTATCCAGGAGGAACAGGTTGGCTAAGAAATCTTTAATATCGAAGAGTCAGCGGAAAGCAAAATTTAAAGTTAGACAATATAATCGCTGTCCTCTTTGCGGAAGGCCTCGGGCTTTTATTCGTAAATTCGGTATCTGCAGATTGTGTTTTCGTAAACTTGCCTCTCAGGGTGAAGTTACTGGAGTTACTAAATCAAGCTGGTAACAATTTTAAATATTGAATTTTCGTTTAATGGCATACGATTTTGTAAGTATGCCGTTATTATAAGACAATAGCAGAATAAGGAGCAGTCAGATGTCTATGAGTGACCCTCTGGCAGATATGCTGACCAGAATCAGAAACGCCTCGAAGGCAAATTATCCAAGTGTTGATATTCCTCTTTCCAAGGTGAAAAAGGGCATCGCAACTATCCTCAAGCAGGAAGGATACATTAATGATTTTGCCATTATAGATGAAGGACCTCAGGGCGTGTTACGTGTCGATCTGAAATATGACCAGAATGATAAGGCAGTCATTACAGGAATAAATCGCGTCAGTAAACCAGGTCGAAGAATGTATACCCGATCAGACAGTATTCCTAAGGTGATGAGTGGACTTGGTGTGGCTATTTTGTCAACGTCCAACGGCGTTATGACAGATATACAGGCACGGAAACTTGGTGTAGGCGGCGAGATACTCTGCAAAGTGTGGTAGTTCTCACCCCCCGAGTGAGCGGGACTATTTTCAGTACCCCCTTGAGGGGTATAAGCGCCTTAACAGTAGGTGTAACTGTTTTATTTCAAAAGTAATTTTGTTATTTCTTGTTGTTTTTATACAAAATAAGCTGTAGGGCGCTCAATTTCAAGAGCGTAACAGTCGAGAAAGTTATTAGCAGTTAGCTAGTGGAGAGTACACATGTCCAGGATAGGTAATCAACCAATAATAGTTCCATCTGCCGTTAAGGTCGAAATAAATGGAACTCATGTAAAAGTTATAGGACCGAAAGGTACTTTGGAGCGTGTTATTCGCCCTGAAATTGAACTTGAGCAGGCAGATGGGATTATCAAGGTGAAATGTCTTGATAACAGTAAGCGCACTCGTGCTTTCAGCGGTCTCACCCGTACACTTGTCAACAATATGATTGTTGGTACTGAAACTATGTTTCAGAAAAAATTAGTGATTGAGGGTGTTGGCTACAAGGCAGATATACAGGGCAATTCATTAACTTTAAATGTTGGATACTCTAATCCTGTAATTTTTCAAATACCTGATGGTGTGTCTGGATCGGTGGATAAGGCCAATGCAATAACTCTTGAATCCATTGATAAAGAGAAGGTTGGACTGACAGCTGCTAACATTCGAAGTGTTAGAAAACCAGAACCTTATAAAGGGAAAGGTATTCGATACGTAGATGAGCATATAGTGAGAAAAGCTGGGAAGACCGTAGCAAAATAAATAACAACCAACGTTAGTAGATTATAAGGCAAAAAAAATGGCGAAAACAAATCCAAAAACAGTCGCTAGAAAAAAACGGGTGAAACGGATAAGAAAAGCACTCTCTGGTACACCCGAAAGACCACGTCTTCGAGTATTTAAGAGTAATAAGCATATCTATGCACAAATAATAGATGACGTAGCTGGACATACTCTCGTTGCTATGTCAACTCAGGACAAATCATTGGGTGAAGAGACATTCAAAGGGAAAATTTCCAAGGCTGAAAAGGTTGGAGAATTACTTGCCCAGAAAGGAAAAGCCCAGGGGATAACCACAGTGGTTTTCGATCGCGGCGGATACAGGTATCATGGTCGTGTCAAAGCCCTTTCCGAAGGCGCAAGAAAAGGCGGCTTGGATTTTTAGAGCCTTATAAATAATTTTCGTGTTATTTATACCCCTCAAGGGGGTACTAAAAAGAGTGGCAATAAATTAAAAAATTATAATAAAGTCAAAAGATTAGAGTCTACTGTTAAGGCTCTTATCCCTAAAACATTAATATCTTTTCCAGTTTATCTGGGTTAGAGAAGAAAAATTAATTCCTTCATTCGGTAATAGATAGTTTAAAGGCTCTCATCGGCTAATAATAAACTCAAGACCGACTGGCGTAACGCAAAAAAACATAATAAAACAGGAGAACACATTGGCTGCTTTTAAAACAGATAAGACTGAAGACCAGCTGATAGAGAAGATTGTCTATATCAACCGGGTTGCAAAAGTTGTGAAAGGTGGCCGTCGATTCAGTTTTAGTGCCATTGTTGTCGTTGGAGACGGTAAAGGCAGTGTCGGTTATGGGTTAGGAAAGGCAAATCAGGTTCCAGATGCTATTCGTAAAGGTGTTGAGAGGGCACGGAAAGATATGGAACTTGTATCAATAACAGATATCAGTATTCCTCATGAAATTAATGGGAAATATGGTGCCGGAAAGGTGATGTTAAAACCAGCCTCTGCAGGTACAGGCGTTATTGCCGGTGGTGCAGTTCGTGCGGTTCTTGAAGCTGCTGGTGTTCAGAATATTCTGACAAAATGCCTTGGTTCTCACAATCCCCATAATCTTGTGAAGGCAACACTCAACGGATTGAAAAATCTTCGTACTGCTAAACAGATTGCGGCTATCAGGAATAAGACTGTAGAAGAAATTCAAGCCTGATTGGTTCAGAGTGAAAGTACTTTTTTTTTAGAAATCTTAGCAGAATTGAAATAATGTCGTTTCATACTACTGTGATATAAAAGTAGAGATTTACTACGGGTAGAAATATGGCAACTGATTTGAAAATTACATTGAAAAAAAGTGTGATAGGCAGTCCTAAAAAGATTAGAGCTACTGCGATTGGTCTTGGACTGATAAAAACAAATAAGAGTGTAATGCGAAAAGATACACCTGAACTACGCGGAATGATTTATAAGATCCAGCATCTGGTCAAGGTGGAGGAAATATAATGTTAAACTTGAGTAACTTATCCCCACAGGATGGATCTCGTCGACCTAGAAAGAGGTTGGGGCGAGGTCGGGCCACCGGCCACGGTAAAACATCAGGACGTGGTCATAAAGGATTTAAGTCTCGTTCGGGAAGTGGTGTCAGGCCAGGATTCGAGGGTGGCCAGATGCCTTTGCAGAGAAGGCTTCCTAAACGAGGGTTTACCAATATTTTCAGGAAAGAATACGCTGTTATTAATGTAAAGGATCTTGAAAAACTTGACGCAGGATCAACGGTTGATCGCACGATGCTTCTTGAGGCAGGCTTGATTAAGAAAAAGTTTTCCTTGGTAAAAGTGCTTGGCGACGGTGAAATTTCTAAATCTCTCACCATCGCAGTAGACAAGGTCAGCAAAACTGCCAGGCAGAAGATTGAAGCTGCTGGTGGAAAAATAGAGGTCAAAGAGGCATAAGATGGCAGGTGGACTGGCTGCAGCAGCGACTATCCCTGAATTGAGGAAGAGGATTACCTTTACTCTCCTGATGCTCGCCGTTTATCGTGCAGGTGTGCAGATACCAACACCAGGCATTAATGGTGAGGCTCTTGCCGCTTTTTTTGATAAACAAGCCAATACTCTGTTTGGCATGTTTAACATGTTTTCCGGTGGAGCTCTTGAGAACTTCTCAATATTTGCTCTGGGAATCATGCCATATATCAGTGCTTCTATTATCTTTCAATTGCTCACTGTCGTTGTTCCCCAACTTGAAGCATTGAAAAAAGAGGGTGAAGCTGGTCGTAATAAAATAACACAGTACACTCGTTATGCTACAGTGGGCTTAAGTATCATACAAGGTTTGATGATCAGTATCGGTCTTGAAGGCATGGCCGGTCCTGGAAGCGGTGAAATGATTGTTATTACTCCTGGTTGGACTTTCAGATTGATGACCATTCTAACCCTTACCACCGGAACTGCATTTATAATGTGGCTCGGAGAGCAGATGACTGAACGAGGGATTGGTAATGGCATATCTCTCATCATTTTTGCCGGTATTGTTGCCAGGATGCCTGCAGCCATTGTGAATACCTTTCAGATGGTGGGTACAGGGGACATGACAGTGATTTTCCTGCCTATTCTTTTGGTTTTCATGGGAGCAGTTATTGGTACCATTATATTTTTTGAAACTGCCCAGCGCAGAATCCCCATTCAATATGCCAAACGGGTGGTGGGGAGACAAATGTATGGTGGTCAGCGAACTCATCTTCCATTAAAAATTAATATGTCAGGGGTTATCCCACCTATTTTCGCATCTTCTATAATGATGTTTCCAGCTACAATAGGTGGTTTTATTCAGATTGATTGGGTTCAGCAGGTAACAGCCCAATTAGCATGGGGAAGTCCTCTGCATACCCTGCTTTTTGTCGGGATGATCGTATTTTTCTGCTTTTTTTATACAGCAGTAACATTTAATCCTGTTGATGTTGCAGAGAATTTAAAGAAAAACGGTGGATATGTGCCTGGGATACGACCAGGGAAACGCACAGCTGAGTTTATTGATAAGATCATTACACGTCTTACTGTTATTGGTGCAATTTATGTCAGTGCTGTGTGTGTTTTGCCAACCATTCTTATCCAAAAAATTAATGTGCCGTTTTATTTTGGAGGCACAGCGTTGTTGATTGTAGTTGGCGTTGCTATCGATACACTTTCCCAGATAGAATCTCATTCGGTTTCCCGTAACTACGATGGCTTTTTGAAGTCTGGAAAAATCAGAGGCAGGCGATAGCTCCCACCAGGCAATGACATCAGCAATTTTACTCAAGTCTGCAGAAGAAATTCAAATCTTGCAAGAGGCAAACCAAATTGTTGCCTTGACCCTCGCCATGGTTAGAAGAAATATAGAACCTGGTATCAGCACTCTGCAGTTAGATAAACTCGCAGAAAAATTTGTACAAAAGAAAAACGCTGTACCAGCATTTAAAGGCTATCGAGGGTTTCCCGGCAGCCTCTGTGTTTCAATAAATGAACAAGTAGTTCATGGTATTCCTTCTAAGAAGGTGAAACTGCGTGAAGGCGACATCATCAGTATTGATTTTGGTGTGAAATATAAAGGCTTTTATGGAGATGCTGCTATAACTGTCCCTGTTGGGAGCATTGACGAGAATACGGAAAAACTTATTGCTGTTACTCGTACATCTCTGCAAAAAGCAATTGCCCAGGTTCAGAGTGGTAACCGTATTTCTGATATATCCTTAGCTGTTCAGGAATATGTTGAGAGAAATGGTTTTAGTGTTGTCAGGCAGTTCGTTGGCCATGGTATCGGTCAAAATCTCCACGAGCCCCCTGAAATACCAAATTACGTGAGAAAAGAGCGATCGCCTAAGTTGATGCCGGGTATGGTTCTTGCTATTGAACCAATGGTAAATGCCGGCAAGGCAGACGTGAAGATTTTAAAAGATGGCTGGACCGTGATTACAGCTGATAAAAAGCCCTCAGCCCACTTTGAACATTCTGTGGCTGTTACCGAAAACGGGCCACTGGTTCTCAGCTTGGGCACAGAGGATTGATTCCATCATAAATAGATTTTTTAAGAGATGGACGATTGAAGTCTATAATGCCGGATCCTATTTTTATAAGGTATATAAAAAGAAATAGGAAAATAAAAAAGAATAGAGTATAGTAATCGGCTTTACTAGGAAAGCTGGTATCTTGTTCAAGTTACTGAAGATATTCTTCGTACGTTAAACAATACGGATATAAAAGGGTTTTATATATGCCTAAAGAAGAGGCGATAGAGGTAGAAGGAACAATTGTCGAACCTTTACCTAATGCAATGTTCAGGGTAGAGCTTGATAATGGCCATAAAGTACTTGCTCATATTTCAGGTAAAATGAGAATGCATTTTATCAAAATTCTACCTGGTGACAGAGTAACAATAGAGCTGTCACCTTATGATTTAACCCGTGGGCGTGTGACATTCAGGTCAAAGAATCAAAAAAAGAGATAAAATTTTATTTGGTAAAGTACTATGAAAGTTCGGGCATCAGTAAAAAAAATGTGCAGTGACTGTCGTGTTTTTAAACGCAAAGGCGTAGTCAGGGTTGATTGTAAGATCAAAAAACACAAACAACGGCAAGGTTAGCCGGGATAACAGGGAATTAGGGGGAAGATCTTGGCTCGCATAACAGGCGTTGATTTGCCAAAAAATAAACATATTGAAATTGCCTTAACCTATATTTATGGGATTGGGCGTACGACTTCTAAGAAAATTCTTGATGAAGCAGAAGTCTCTTACACCATGAACAGTGATGATCTTACTGATCAGGATGTAGCGCGGATAAGGAAAATCATAGAAGATAAATATGCTGTTGAAGGTGATCGCAGACGTGAAGTTGCGATGAACATTAAGCGCCTTATGGATATAGGCACCTATAGGGGCGTGAGACATCGTCGAGGTCTGCCATGTCGAGGGCAGCGAACGAAGACCAATGCGAGAACCCGTAAAGGCCCTCGTCGTTCCCCAGGTGCTCGTAAAAAATAATTACTAAACGGACGTTTAACAGGAGAATTCAATGGCCGGTCCGAAGAAAAAAACTCGTCGTAAAGAAAAGAAAAATATACCTGAAGGTATTGTTCATATTAAATCTACATTTAATAATACAATTGTAACTTTTTCAGATAAGCAGGGAAATGTCGTGGCATGGTGCAGTGCTGGTTTGCTCGGCTTTAAGGGCTCTCGAAAAAGTACACCCTATGCTGCCCAGAATGCTGTTGAAACAGCGGCCAGAGCTGCCCAGGATCAGGGTATGAGAAAGGTAGAAGTCAAAGTGAAAGGCCCTGGGCCGGGCCGAGATGCAGCTATCAGGACCCTCCAAGTTGTCGGTCTTCAAGTGTCACGCATCTGTGATGTCACTCCAATGCCGCATAATGGCTGCAAACCGCCCAAAAGGCGACGTGTTTAAGCTGACGGCTAACGTGGATTCGCAGCAGAAATTCCAAGTACTCATAAAATATGATTTTAGCTGGTTAACGGAGGTTTAAATTGGCAAGATATAGAGGAGCTGCCTGTCGGCAGTGCCGGAGAGAGAAATTGAAATTGTTTTTGAAGGGGGACAGGTGTTATTCCGATAAATGTTCCTTTGAGCGTCGCTCATTTCCCCCTGGACAACATGGTCAGGCCCGCATGAGAAAAGAGTCTGATTATTCCATTCAGCTTCGAGAAAAGCAAAAGGTTCGCCGTATCTATGGAATGCTTGAGGGCCAGTTCCGAAAATATTTCAAAATGAGTGATCGGGCGAAAGGCGTTACCGGCGAAAATTTACTCTCCTTTCTGGAACGTCGCCTCGATAATACTATTTTTCGTCTTGGATTTGCCAGTTCTCGTAATCAGGCCCGGCAACTTGTGAAACATAATCATGTGCTGGTCAATGGACGTAGAGTCAATATCCCATCTTTTTTTATCAAGGTGAATGACGAAATTAGCATCCGTGAAAAAAGCAGGAAAATCGAAGCAATTGCTGACAGCTTGGAAGCGGTTGCCAGAAGGGGAGTTCCTTCATGGTTAGAACTCGATCAGGACAATTTCAAAGGTAAAATAAAGAGTATGCCAGATCGGCAGGAAATCACAATGCCAATCCAGGAGCAGCTGATAGTCGAATTGTATTCCAAGTAATTAACTTAATACATATGGAATAATAAAGAGTCTGTAGTAATTTTTTACAGACTCTTTTACTTATGCGACCTTAGTTTTCAGTCACATTTTTTGAAACTCAAAAGAGATATATGATGACAAACGAGGAAATTTTAACAGAAGAGACTGTTCCCTTTTATCGTAACTGGCGAGACCTTATTACCCCTGATCCTTTGAACATGGATCAGGATAGCCGTACTGAATTTTATGGTAAATTTGTGTGCCAACCGCTGGAAAGAGGTTTTGCAACAACCATAGGCAATAGTCTGAGAAGAATTCTACTGTCTTCAGTTCAGGGTGCTGCTATTACATCTGTAAAAATTGATGGCGCGTTGCATGAGTTCTCCACTCTTCCTGGAATTCTTGAGGATGTTACAGAAATTATCCTTAATCTCAAGGAGGTCCGCCTGAAATTAAATTCAGAGGGAGGTCGAACTGTCAGGATTGAGAAAACATCAGTAGGTACCGTAACTGCAGGTGATATTATTTCTGACGGTACTGTAGAGGTCATGAACCCTGATAAGCATATATGTACCATTACCGGTGAAGGCCAGTTTGTCGCCGAGCTTGAGGTGAAATGGGGGAAAGGCTACTCTTCTGCGGAAAAAAATAAATCAGAAGATCATAGTGTTGATGTTATTCCCATTGATGCTATTTTTACTCCTATTAAAAAGGTGACATCCCTTGTGAGCCAGGCTCGTGTTGGCCAGCAAACAGATTATGACAAACTGACAATGGAGATTTTCACTGATGGTAGTTTAACGCCTGAAGATGCATTGGCTTTTGCTGCAAAAATTTTAAAAGATCAGATGACGGTTTTCATTAATTTTAATGAGGATGAAGTCGAACCGGAACTTCCCGCTGAGGTTGAAAGCGAAGCTGAGCCGGTTAATCCAAATCTGCACAAGAGTGTTGAAGATCTAGAGCTCTCCGTCAGGTCTGCCAATTGTCTTTGCAATGCAGATATTTGTTTTATTGGCGAACTGGTACAAAAGACCGAAGCTGAAATGCTCAAGACTAAGAATTTTGGTCGTAAGTCCTTAAATGAAATTAAAGCACTTCTTGCTGAGATGGAGCTTCATCTCGGTATGAAACTTGATAATTGGACTCCCCCTGAATCTGTATCATCGGATACAGAGGAACAATAATGAGGTTGAACGATGAGGCATAGAAAGGCAGGAAGAAGGCTTGGCCGTACTTCTTCACATCGAAAAGCAATGATACGAAACATGGTGACATCGCTTATGGAGCATGAGCGTATTGTTACCACGACACCGAAGGCCAAAGAGGTCCGGCGTTATGCTGATAAAATGATGACATTGGCAAAACGAGGTGATCTTCACGCCCGAAGGCAGGCACTTTCTTTTATGCGTGATAAAAAAATTGTAGCCAAGCTCTTTGATACTCTCAAAGACGAATATATGGATAGAAACGGTGGCTACACAC
>JAUWDC010000214.1 GCA_030608985.1 Desulfobia sp.
GCTGCGCCGATGGCTATACTCGAACTGGTAAATTATCAGGAAAATATCGATGCTGACGAAAGTGATGAATAAATAGGCAGGAAATAAATATTTTTAAAAAAAGCTCCGGTCAATTTTGACCGGAGCTTTTTTTTATTCTCTTTTTTTACAATTTTCTTTTATCTATAACCCGTTTCGCTTTCCCTTCAAAACGTTCCAGGCTTTTTTCCTCTACGAGTTTAACATCAACACTGATTCCAAGCTCTGTTGCCAAGCGTTTTTTGATATGATCAATCAGCTGGCGCTGTTTTTTCATCTGGTCAAAAAAGATTGATTCAACAACTTCTACGTTAACCGTTGCCTTATCCAAATGACCATCTCTTTCAACGATTATCTGGTAATGGGGTTCCGTTCCTTCAATATCGAATAAGACACTCTCTATCTGGGAGGGATATACGTTGACGCCCTTGATTATCAACATGTCATCTGTCCTGCCGATAACGCGGCTCATACGTTTAAATGTCCTGCCGCAAGGGCATGGTTCGTCAATAATTTGAGCAAGATCACGGGTCCGATAACGGATGACAGGAAAAGCCTCCTTGGTTAATGTGGTGATGACAAGTTCACCCACTTCCCCAGGACCAACAGGCTCTAAAGTTTCCGGGTTAATAACCTCGAATAAAAAATGATCTTCATTTATGTGGAGGCCGTTACACTCCTGACACTCCCCGGCAACTCCAGGCCCCATGACTTCACTGAGTCCATAGTTGTCGGTGGCTATAATGTTGAGTTTTCTTTTGATCTCATCACGCATTCCTTCCGACCATGGTTCGCCTCCGAAAAGACCATAGCGCAATGACAGGGCATTGATATTAATATTATTCTCGATCATTGTGTCAGCCATCAGGAGAGCATAGCTTGGGGTGCAGATAAGTGTTGTTGTTTTAAAATCCTGCATTATCTGGATTTGACGCTTGGTGTTCCCGCTGGAAATAGGAATAACTGAGGCCCCTATTCGCTCTGAGCCATAATGGAGACCAAAACCGCCAGTGAAGAGACCATATCCGAATGCAATCTGAACGACGTCATCCTTTCCTACGCCTGTAGCAGTGAGAACCCTGGCAACCAGGTTGGACCAGTTTTTAATGTCATTTTGGGTGTACCCCACAACAGTGGCCTGTCCGGTTGTCCCTGATGAGGCATGCACGCGAACAACGTCCCGTAATGGGACAGCAAAAAGACCATATGGGTAATTGTCTCGAAGATCCTGTTTGGTGGTAAAAGGCAAGGTACTCAGTTCAGCAAGAGAACCGAATCCGTCAGGATCAATTTTTAATTCTTTAAATTTCTTGCGATAAAAAGGAACATGGGTAGCAACTCGGTACAGGGTGGATTGAAGCCTCTCAAGTTGAAGCTGTTCAAGGTCTTCTTTGCTCATACATTCTTTGTCTTTGTCCCAATACATCATCATTGCCTCCAATCATTTACTGTCGACTAAGTTGATTTAATCGTAATTATTCAGGTAGAGCTTAATAATTGGCAAAACCACCGTGCTGAACAGTTACAATTAATCCAGCTCACATTGTGCCCCTTCGGCACTGACATCACGGCCGAGATAGGCACGCTGAACATCTTTGTTGGTGAGCAAATCCTCTGCAGGACCCTGGAGGATTATTTTTCCTGTTTCGAGAACATAACCACGATCAGCAATACCGAGGGCAGCCTTGGCATTTTGTTCAACAAGTAAAACAGTATTTCCTGCCTCTCTCAATCTATGAATAATTTGAAAAATATCTTTTACAATAAGGGGGGCAAGCCCTGTTGAGGGTTCATCCATCATAATCAGTTTAGGATGCGCCATCAAAGCCCTGCCAATGGCAAGCATTTGCTGTTCACCACCGGACAAGGTGCCTGCAAGCTGATATTCCCTTTCTTTGAGCACTGGGAAAATGTCATAAATTTTTTGCAGTTCTTCACGCTGGTTACGTTTTCGTTTTTTCTGAACATACCCCCCAAGGATTAAATTCTCCTGCACGCTCAGAGTTGAAAACGCCTGGCGACCTTCTGGAACGAGGGAGCATCCTGCAGAAACTATTTTTTCCGGTTTAGTTTGGGTAATATTTTGGCCATATAAAATAATATCACCTGCAGACGCTTTGATCATACCGGCGATGGTGTAGAGGAGAGTTGTTTTACCGGCTCCGTTGGCTCCAATAATGGTCACAATTTCGCCGGAATCTATGTGCATAGAGATGCGTTTTAAAACCCTGAGCTTCCCATATCCAGCTTCCAGGTTTTTAATTTTAAGCATCATCATCTCCCAGGTAGATCTGTATAACTTCTTTATTCTGCTGAATGGCTGCAGGATGGTCTTCGGCTATTTTCCGGCCAAAACTCAAGACAACAATTTCATCAGATATATCCATGACAAGGGACATGTCGTGTTCAACGAGTAATACCGTTATACCTCGTTGCTGAATTTTTGTAATGAGACGGGCAACTTCGGCTGTTTCATAAATGTTCAACCCTGCAGCTGGTTCATCGAGTAAGAGTAGAGTTGGCTCTGAAGCCAATGCGCGGGCAAATTCAACAGCACGCTGCTGCCCAAATGCCAAGCTCGTTGCTTCTATATGAGCCAGATCTGTAATATCAAGAAGGTCAAGAAGCTCGATCGCCTTCTTGCGGATATTTTTTTCTTCTTTCCAGGTTGAGGGAAGTCGAAACATTCCTTCAAGGAATCCTGCCTTGCTTTTAGGATGGCAGCCCACCATTACATTTTCAAGAGCTGACATGCCGGGGAAAAGTTTGATGTTTTGAAAAGTTCGGCTGATACCATACTGAGCAATCTGATGCGGCCGGAGGCCCTGAATAGGTTTATTATTGAAGTAGACTTCTCCACTATTTGCCGGAATGTTGCCGGAAATGAGATTAAATAAGGTTGTTTTGCCGGCGCCATTTGGTCCGATAACAGCTTTGATAGTTTTCTCGGCAACAGAAAAACTGACGTCATTGACAGCATGAAGGCCGCCAAACCGTTTGTTTATATTTTTTATTTCCAGGAGAGACATGTTTAAAAGAAAGTTTTAAGTTGCAAGTTTTAAGTTCTCGATGTTTCTCTTCGTTCGCTTATCGAGATGGTGGGTGTCTCTTATTCATTTTTTCTCGGGAGAGGCATGTTATTTGGTTTTTATCTTTTTCAGTCGTTGCCAGATATGGAGTCGCAACACCCCTTCAGGAGCAAAAAGCATAATAAAAATAAGAATTGCACCGAAAACAGCGTCATCATATGAGCCAAAAAGACCACGCAATGACATAAAATTTAATATAACACCCATGATGAGGGCCCCCCACAGGCTTGCCATGCCTCCAATAGCAACAATTGCGACATAGCGGATAGATTTCATAACTCCTGCTTCAGAAGGACCAATTCCGCCATTATAGTGTGTTAGAAATATGCCGGCTATTGCGGCAAATACAGCGCTGAGTACAAAGATATATAGCTTGTAACGAGAAGTATTGATTCCCATGGCATTGGCGGCATCTTCGCCACCATGAATTGCCCTCAGGGCACGACCGACACGGGAGTCAATAAGATTCAGCAGTAGGAGAACACCAAGGATAAGTAAACCGCATGCAACATAATAATTCTGGATACGGTTCCCAAAATCACCATTCACTGCAACACCGGGAATGAGGGAAAAACTAGGAACATCTGATATGCCGTCTGCCTCTCCGAAAATTTCTGTAGCAAGAACTATACGAAATATAATTATGCCAAACCCAAGGGTGGCCATAGCAAGGTAA
>JAUWDC010000324.1 GCA_030608985.1 Desulfobia sp.
TTTGCCTTGTCCTTGTCCATGAATTCGAGAGAAAAGGCAATATCCATATAAATGTTTTCACCCGCTAGTATTTCCTGTACCTCTTCCCACTGATCCCAAGCTCCAAGATGGGTAGCGACAAATTTTAGATCTGGAAATTGATGAATGATGGCCGCTATCTTTGCCGGGTCTGCGCGCCTGTCCCTGGGAAAACCAATATCATAACCGGTATGCATGATAAGAATGAGATCAAGTTCTGCTATTTTTTCCCAAAAAGGATAGAGGCGTTTTTCATCAAGATAAAAGTCCTGGTAAAAAGGATGCATCTTGACCCCTTTAAAACCGAGACGATGTATTTCTTCGATTTGTTGTAGTGCTGTAGCTGATTCCGGATGGAAAGAGGGAAAGGGAACGATCCGATTCGAACGATTTTTTTTGCACCAGGAAAGGATGGACGCGAACTGTTCCGGCCGGGTGGCAATGCTGCAGAGGACAGAGATAGCGATGTCTGCATGATTCATGGAATCCAGCAGCGAGGAAATTGTCCCATTAAGGGCAGCTGTAACATTCCCTTCTTTTTCCAGGGCAGGAATAGTTGAAAATGCCAGTTTGTCAGGAAAGGCATGGGTGTGAAAATCAATGTAATGCATGCGCTTATCTGTGGGTTGGACACCTGTCCGACATACATTCAGAGATAACCTTGATGCCGATATCAAGGTGCAGTTCGGTATAAGTTTGAAAGAGGTCCTGGGCGCTGTCCTTACTTTTTATTCCCCCTTTTTGTAGTGGCAGGTCGGAGACAAGCATAAGGGCACCGGTTGGAACGTTCAGGGCATAGCCCACTGAAAAGATGGTAGCAATTTCCATATCAATGGCCATGATTCGATGCTTAAGGATATAATCTATAAAATCATTGTCAAACTCCCACATCCTGTAATCAGTTGTATGCATGATGCCGGATTTGGGAAGAGAGCCTGTTTCTCTATTGATCACCTGCTCGGCAACCCTGTTGATGCCAAAGGTAGGAAGGGCGGGGACATCTTTAGGTAGATAATGGGCACTTGTCCCTTCATCACGAATACTGGCGGTTGGGATGAGGAGATCACCTATTTCGAGAGAGTCATCAATTCCTCCGCACATGCCGAGCATGAGGACATTTTCCAGGTTGTCAAGATAAGAGAGGCAATGCATGATTATCCCGGCAGAAGGGGATCCCACGCCGTAATTGATAATTGTAATATCGCGGTCCTTATCATGGACAAGGCTCCAGTTGTTTGAGAGAATATCTTTGCTGGTGATATGGGAGAAGCGTCTGATATAGCGGTGAAAATTACACAGCAAGATGTTGGAACAGAAATCTGTAACTGATGACCCTGTATAACGCTCAAGAGTGTGACGGGCATAGTTGTCAGGACGTAATTGAATTGTCATGGTCTTTCTCTGTATATTGGTTTGTTTTTTTGTAACTATTTGATATTACTGGTGGCGATTATTCAAATCATGACTTCTCACAAGTTCATCTATATTCCTATTAGCATGTAACCTGCCTGGAGTACAAGCAGTGTATAGAGACCTGCAAAGATATCATCCAGGACTATTCCTAGGCCACCATTCAGGTGTTTATCCAGCCAGTTTATCGGAAAGGGTTTGACGATATCAAAGAAGCGAAAAAGTAAAAAAGCAGCAAACCATACAAGGGGGATTGCCGGGGCTCCGATAAGAGCAATAAGCATGCCGATTATTTCATCTATGACAATGACTCCCGGGTCTTTTCGGTCGATGAGTTTCTCAGCACTGCCCGCTGTTATAACGGAAAGGAAAAAAATTGCGGCCAGAGCAATTATGTAGCCTGAGGGAGAGAGCAGACATATCAGAATATGGATAGGGAAGGCAACAAGAGTTCCCCATGTCCCGGGAGCAACGGGTGCATAGCCTACAAAGCCTCCGGTGGCAATGATCATTATAAGTTTATCCAAGAGTCCTAGCCCTGTTTTTCTTCAAAATCTTCAACATTGATTTTGCTAATTTCCGTATATATCCAGCGTAAAGGAAGGTTTTCTTTTTTAGCAATAAGCCGGCATGCTTCGTATTCCGGCTGAAGTACTATCCCGGCAGGTGTTTCTACCTTCTTCACTGCTATTTTACCCCAACAGGTTTTTACAAAACCGGTGGTTCGGGGCAGGGTCATACGTTTTTCAGTGTGATAGCGCAGGCCTATTGCTGTGGTTTCAGACAGAATCAGCCTCTTCAGTTCCAGGGCTGAGGCTGAATCGGCAATGACTCGCAGGATAAATCCAGGACGGCCTTTCTTCATCTGGATAGGGATGATTGCAACATCCAGAGCCCCGGAGGAAAACAGCTGTTCGTTCAGGTAGGGATAGCCCTCTGGAGACCAGTCATCAATGTGGGTCTCAATAACCTCAACCTCCTGCACTTCCTCCGGACAGAATGTTTCACCAACCATGAGACGAAAAAGGTTGGGACGCCCGTCTGGCAGTTTTTGACTGCCGGCGCCATAACCGACACTGCGTAATGTCATGGCAGGGAGATTGCCAAATTCAGAGCAGAGAGAAGTTATAATAGCTGCACCAGTGGGAGTAACCAGCTCTTGATCAAGGTCGACACCATATACAGGAATATTTTTTAACAGCTCGCAGG
>JAUWDC010000103.1 GCA_030608985.1 Desulfobia sp.
CGCACTCCATTTGAAAAAATGGAAAAAATAAGGCCTGTCATCGGTGGCCGGCTCAATATTAAATTTATAGCGGTTTAAAAAATCCTTTCCTTCCGCCTTGTTCAGCAAGGAGGTGGTTCCTTCGAAAAAATATGGCCTGTCGAGAATGTTGTGGCGATTTGCCTCTGCGGCAACCATGCCCGGATAGTATCCCAGGTCAAATGAACGGGCCTCACAGAATTTATGTAATGTTTCAATATCCTGCTCTGTAAATACTCCGTTTTTTATCAGCAAAGTGCTCGTTTTCCAACCGCGGATGAGAATGAGTTGGCGAGCTGGTTCTTTCACCCCCATGCGCTCCATGGCCGCCACAGCGGTGGCAAAGAGTTTGAGGCCATCCCGTGGAGGAACCTTGATCCAGCGGGTGATAGCCAGCATCCCATCGGGATGTAGATGTTTCATGTATTCGATGAGCGCTTCGGTTGTGTAAACGTAACTTTCAGAGAGGGCATACAGGCCGGCGGATGAGGCACTGAATGCGTCGAGGAGGGCTACTTGAATTAAATCGTATTGTGTGTTGCTTGCTGCAACAAACCCTCGTGCCTCGCCAATATGTAGATGAACAGTTTCATCAGCATACAGGTTCCCTGCAAAATCAGCATAGGTGTTATTGACAAGGTCTGCCATCTGCGGATTCAACTCGACAGCATCAATGCTTTCAACGTCAAAATATCCAGCCTGCAATACATCTGCACCGCCTCCGGCCCCAAGTATCAGGACCTGTGGGCGGCTGAGAAGATGATATGGCAAGGCCGAGGTGAAAAAGTCCATATAGGCAAATGATTCGTGTTGACCTATATTGTTGGTAATAACGCTCATACCTTCACCGTCGGTATAGACACCTAGTTGAGTAGGTGGTTCAAGCGAGGTGTTGAGGCTCAAGCCGGGTGTATGACGGAAGGGAATAACAGGGCTCTTCACCACCGTGAGCAAACCCAACGGACTGCTTCGCTCTTCGACCACCTCTGTTCCCACTACAGTAAGTGTCTGGCTGAGACTTTTATATGGTGAGATCTGTAATGGAATTTTCTGCTGGTGTAGTAATGGAGGAAGGGATATCGCTCCCGCAAGAAGGAGTACAGCTATCCAGCGGGGACGGAGACGGGATTCAAGAAAACCTACGGCAGTGGAGAGCAACCCCAGTGAGCTGATAACATATAGGGCAGTCATGGGAGTGATCACGAAGAGCAGGATAATGATGCCGAAGGCACCAACTCCGGCACCAAACAGGTCGAAGCCGTATATGCGTGGAATGTCATCCGTGAACTGTGACAAAGCAAGACCTATGCAATTCGCCACTGCAAAAAATGGAAGGGCAAGCAGCAGATAGAGAACTAAAAGGTAAATAATCTGGTGCAATCCCCAAACTATTTCCAAGGGATTAAAAGAAATCTGTTGAGCAACCAGGAAGCAGATAATGCTGGAAAAGGAAAAGAGCAGGCCATTGACCATAAACGCAGCTGGAAAGCGGGGGCGCAGCCAGTCCCGGGCCAGGCTGAGAAACATGCCACTGGCCCCATAGCCTAACAGAGAGAGGCTGATAATCATGTATGCGAAGTGATGCCACTGGATAATAGAAAAGAGGCGGATCAATAGAATTTCGTATGAAAGTGCTGTGGCAGAAAGCAGGGCGATCGAGAAAAAAGGAGGTCGCATCAATGACTACCTGTAAGAGGCACAAAGCGAACCGGTAGAATCTGGCGGGTAGAAACAGTGCCGTCAATACGTTTTTCAACCAGTATCAGATATTGCGTCATAAAAGCACCGCCCACCGGTATTATCATTCTGCCTCCTGGTTTCAACTGTTTTATGAGCGGAGGAGGGATTTGACCTGCGGCAGCGGTTACCATAATCGCGTCAAATGGAGCATGCTCCTCCCAGCCGTAATATCCGTCGCCGAGCTTCGTCTCTACATTGGTGTAGCCTAGGCTTTTAAGACGTTTTGCTGCAGATTTCTGCAGGGTTTTGATGATTTCTATGGTGTACACCTGGCTGGTCAGTTCCGCCAGGATGGCAGCCTGGTACCCTGAACCGGTACCTACCTCTAAGACTATATCTGAAGATTTTATGTTAAGCAGGTCCGTCATGATCGCTACGATATATGGCTGGGAAATCGTCTGCCCTGCGCCAATAGGCAGCGGTCTGTTCTCATAGGCATATCGTATATATGCTTTCGGGACAAATGAATGGCGTGGTACGCTGGACATGGCGATCATGACGTGTTCGTCCAGGGCAGTTTTGTCCAGGTACAAGCTGGTGCGGCGGACATCATCGATGATCTGCCTGATCAGATTCCTGCGCAGATCGTTGTAATTCCCTGCCGCATCAAGTTTTCCAGGAGTTGCCAGAAACAGGATAAGAAAAAACAGGCTGAAAACATTTACTATTCGGAGCATTGGGAACTCCTGTGAAAATGTTGAAGGTTTCTAGAGAGTAATCAGACGAATCCACCGTCATACAGCGTCAGTTCCCATTGGCCTGTGGTCACGTCATGACGAATGATATAGGTTGCCCCGTCATCGCCCTTCACTTTGAAATATCGATGGTCAGGCGCCAGCCAGCGGTCGAGGGTGTCGACAACATCAATCTGTCGCTTGTTTAAGAAAAAACGGCGCGGCGATTCCTCTCCACGATACCCATCATAACACTCAACCCGGATGGAAAATATACTTTCATTTTCAGTCATATCTATAAAAATGATCATTGAGGCAATGATTGTCAAAAATAATGGTGCAGATTCTAAGTAACAAAAATATTTTTGACCACGAAAAGCACGAAATACACGAAGTTTTTGAAAAAGAATGTTTAACTTTTTTTTCGCGTTTTCTGTGTTTTTCGTGGTGTGTTTTCATATGTTACTTTTAAAATAAATGTAGAGACATCCAGTTGCTTTGCTGAATAGTTACAGTGTTGCATTGATTTTTTTTTGCGGGGAAGGTATAAGTTACAGCCACAAAAAATATACCTGTAATTTCACGTTACACTAAGTCGACAAGTAAAAATAACTCGCACATCTTGTTTGTCCTTTTGGTTGTTTTCTGTGTTACGTCAAGGCTTACATAACTCGTTATGCGCGCCTTAACGCGCCTTGAAACCAACCAAAATTACTGCGCAATCTGTACAACTTATTTTTACTTGGCTCCTAAGGATTTATCTATGACAGAAGAACAAAGCGCTTTTACAAAAAAATACGTTGAAGAGGTGTCTCCTTCGAAGAGGACATTACTTGATGAGTTAAACCTCCCACCGAAGGTGACTGAATTTATCCGTCAAAACGAGAACCCGATCAAAATTGTTCTAATAGCTATAGTTGTTCTTATTTGTGCAAACACATTCTGGAATTATTATTCTCTGAAACAGAAAAATGATTCGGCCTCTCTACTTGCTCAGGCTATGAGCCAGACAGAAGATGCCACCCGTATAGAACAACTCAAAAAAGTTGTTGACCAATATTCTGGTTCAGGGGCAGCTTTGTGGGGTGAAGTAACTCTTGCCCAACAAATGCTTGAGGATGAGAAATATCAGGAAGCGGTGGATACATATAATGGGATTATAAATGATGTCTCTGATGATAATCCTATCTATCCTTTGATACTGCAGGATCTTGCCCGTGCCTATGAACTCAAAGGGGCGTTCGAGGATGGTCTGAAACAATATGCTGCTCTCCGGGAGATAGAGGGGTTTACAACAATTGGATATCTCGGGGAAGCAAGACTTTACGAACAAATGGGGGAAAAGGATCAGGCAAAAGATGCGTATGAGAAGGCTCTCACGCAACAGGGTCTGTCCCCTGCCGTCCAGGAGTGGTTGGAATATAAACTTGACAATATTTGATTGAAGTTTGCAGTTGACAGTTAGCGGTTTTCGGTTCCTGTATGTTGTACCCCTCAAGGGGGTATAGAAAAGAATCTTTATCAGATAGATTTTTGACGTATTCGCAAAAAACGCTCATACGCCGCGTGAATCTTTGGTAACTATCTGATATTACTAGTGGCGATAATTCAAATTATGACTTTGCGCAAGTTCATCATTTTTCCTTGAACCGTAAGCTGTTAACTTTACGCCCAATCCCAAACAGCAACGATAGTGTTCATAACATTTGATTGCCTATGGAGATAATTCGCACAGCCCAACTCATGACAACCTGGGCTAATTCTAAGGTGGGTCAGGGTGAGACAATATGCCTTGTCCCAACCATGGGATATCTCCATGATGGCCACCTTGCTTTAGTCCGTAAAGGATGCGATATTGCAGATAATGTTGTTGTCTCCCTCTTTGTCAACCCTATTCAATTTGGCCCAGGAGAAGATCTGGGCAATTATCCCAGAAATTTTGAGAGGGATGCAGAGTTGGCGGAAGAATCAGGAGCGAACGTTTTGTATTCCCCTGATGTTAAAGATGTCTACCCTGATGGTTTTCAGACCAAGGTAAGTGTCGCCGGTTTAACGACCGGGCTTTGCGGTGCTTCTCGACCAGGTCATTTTGACGGCGTCACAACCGTGGTTGCTAAATTGTTTAATACAGTGAAGCCGAACTCTGCTGTTTTTGGCCGGAAGGATTTTCAACAGCTTGCCGTTATCAAAAAAATGGTTCGTGACCTTAATTGGGATATTACCATTGTTGGTCATCCAATTGTGCGGGAAAAAGATGGCTTGGCCATGAGTTCCAGAAATGCTTATCTCAACAAGGAGGAGCGTGTAAAAGCTCTTTGCCTGTTTGACTCCATCCAGTTTGCCAGAAAACAGGTCAGTTCCGGAAATCAAGATGCCGGAGCTCTAAAAAAAGAGATTGAGCACAAGATTTTAGAATATGGTGATGTTCTTATTGACTATATCTCTATAGTAAATGCAGAAACATTAAAGGAATGTGAAGTAGTTGACAAAAACTCCGTTCTTGCTCTTGCCGTAAAGATAGGCAGCACAAGGTTGATTGATAACGGTTTTTTATATAAAAATGCCTGAACAGTAACAACCGGGCGATTGGCTAAATTATTAACCCTACCTGAATAGTTACAACATGCTACGATACATGCTGAAATCTAAGCTCCACAAGGCCACAGTGACACAGTCCGACTTGATGTATAATGGAAGTCTGACAATAGACAGTGATTTGATGGCTGCAGTAGGTCTTTATCCGTATGAAAGAATCAAGGTATATAACATAAATAATGGTGAAAGATTTGATACCTATGCCATTGAAGGTGAGGCCGGATCAGGTGTAATAGGGTTAAATGGTGCTGCCGCCCGCAAGGGGCTGGTTGGTGATCTTATCATTATTGTCAGTTATGCCATGTATTCACCTGAGGATTTAAAGAATTTTGACCCACAGGTTGTTGTTCTCGATAAAAATAACCGTATCGAAACTCGCATAGACTGTAATTTCGGTTCAAGTCCACTTATTAAGTAACTTCCTGTAACTTAAAACTTAACACTTTCAACTTAAAACTTTCATACAAAATGTACCTTCTAGCCGCTGCCACTGATATGGAGCTGGCTCCTGCAAAGAAATCACTCGGCTCCCAGCAGGGAATTGATTTTTTAAACACGGGAGTTGGTCCGGTTAATGCAGCGTATTCTCTCACCCGATATCTGGC
>JAUWDC010000283.1 GCA_030608985.1 Desulfobia sp.
CATGACACTTTTTGTAAAACTGAAATGGCAGACACTGGCCTTTTTACTGGCAGCCTGCGGGTCTCTGGTTCCCCTTGCCTGGAAGTTTATTTTGAAACCATACCAGCGCCAGCGTATTGAGACATTTCTCAATCCGGAGGCGGATCCACTGCAGAGCGGTTATCACATTATGCAGTCAAAAATTGCGGTGGGAAGTGGACTCACTTTTGGAAAAGGATACCTGAACAGCACCCAGGGACATCTTGATTTTCTGCCGGAACGTCATACGGATTTCGCCTTTTCAATCTGGGCGGAAGAATGGGGATTTGTCGGCTCTCTTTTCTTTCTGGCAGTCTATTTCTCCATGATTCTCTGGGGGCTCAATATTGCCTCTTCGTCACGGGATAAGTTTGGCACCCTGTTGTGCCTGGGCATTGTGTCCCTTATGTTCTGGCAGGCCTTTATAAACCTGGCCATGGTCATGGGAATCATGCCTGTGGTGGGGATGCCCCTGCCTCTATTCAGTTATGGCGGTTCATCGCTCATAACCACCATGGCAGGAATAGGGATAATGATGAGTGTAAGAATGCGACGCTATCAAGTACCGGGGTAGAGGAAACAATTACGAATTACGAATTACGAATTACGAATTACGAATTACGAATTACGAATTAGAGTAACTGCTTTATTTTATTCCACAACACTAAAAGCTAATGGCTAATTGCCAAAAGCTGCTAGTTGTATTCCCGGGTCTTGTCGAAGACAATATCCGGGTACCTCTCCATAGTATTGGACAGCCGCCACTCGCTGGACGCCAGGAAAGAAAGATGGCCTTCAGCGTCCAGTGCCAGGCTAGCCTGGTTCTTTCCCTTGAAACTTTCCAGCTTTTTACGGTCGTCACAGCTTATCCAGCGGGCAGTAGCATAACTAACGTTTTCGTAGATCGCATCTACCCCGTATTCCGCCTTGAGACGCGACATAATAACATCAAACTGTAGTACACCAACCGCCCCGAGGATATAATCACTCCCCATCAGCGGTCGGAACAGCTGAACCGCCCCTTCCTCGGCCATTTGCTCAAGACCCTTGGCAAGCTGTTTCACTTTCAAAGGATTCTTTAATACAACCCTGCGAAAATGTTCCGGTGCAAAATTAGGAATACCGGTATATTTCAACGGTTCTTTTTCAGAAAAAGTATCTCCTATTTTAATGGTGCCGTGATTATGAATCCCTATAATATCACCGGGATAGGCCTCCTCAACATTCTGCCTGTCCTGGGCCATAAAAATGGTGGCATTGGCCAGAACTACTTCTTTACCCAGCCGATGATGCCGTACTTTCATACCCCGAGTATATTTTCCTGAGCAGATTCGAAAAAATGCAATCCTGTCCCGGTGGGCCGGATTCATATTGGCTTGAATTTTAAAAGTAAAGCCGGAGAATTCCTCTTCTTCCGGAGCCACAGGCCTGCTCACAGTTAAGCGAGGGCCAGGAGATGGCGCCAATGCAACAAAACTGTCCAAGAGCTCCTTAACACCAAAATTATTGATAGCACTGCCAAAAAACACAGGCGTCTGACTTGCTTTTAGATATTCTTCATGCTCAAAAGGGTTTGCCGCCCCTTCTAGAAGCTCGATATCTTCCCGCAACGTATCAGCCTGCCTGCCAAGCAGTTGGTCAAGCATTGGATCAGCAAGATCTTTAACCACGATACTTTCCTGAGGACGGGTCGACTGACTGGGAGTGAAAAGATTCAACTCCTTGCGATGGAGATTATATACTCCTTTAAAACTTTTCCCCATGCCAATAGGCCAGGAAAGAGGTGCACACTCTATCTGCAGTTTCTCCTCGATATCCGAGAGGATATCCAACGGATCCATCCCCTCCCGATCAAGTTTATTGATAAATGTCATGATTGGAGTATTCCGCATCCGGCACACTTCCATCAATTTTTCGGTCTGCGCCTCCACCCCCTTGGCATTGTCAATCACCATAAGAGCACTGTCAACTGCTGTCAGGACTCTGTATGTATCCTCAGAAAAATCCTGATGCCCCGGGGTATCCAGCAGATTAATTTCAAAATCATCATAATTAAACTTCATAACCGACGATGTCACTGAAATGCCGCGATCTTTCTCAATGGCCATCCAGTCGCTTACTGCATGATTTGCTGTTTTTCGTGATTTTACAGCACCAGCCATCTGTATGGCACCGCCGAACAGCAATAATTTTTCGGTCAGGGTGGTTTTACCGGCATCGGGATGACTGATAATGCCAAACGTACGCCGACGCTGAATCTCTTTTTGATATTTACTGGTCAATGTAGAACCTCGATATTTGAAACCTGTTGCTGATAATTATTATAAACAAAAAACGGGCCGGAAAACCGGCCCGAAGAGAAAAAGAATATAACCAAAGATTTTATTTTGTCCAGAGGATTCTCTTTACTTCTCTGCCTCCTGTTCCCCTTCTGCTGTTTTCCTGTGAAGCCTGAGATCTTCTGTAATATCCCTACCTCTAATTTTATCTATTGCCGCCTCCAGGATAAAACCTTTTTCAATATAGACATTTGCCGGATCTTCATACAGCTTATCTATGACAAGCAGAATACTCACCAGCATATCTTTGCCAAAACGGCGGTCACCATAAATCATTATCGCCCGTGTAAATGCTGCTTCCTTCTCTTTTTCGGTGTTCGTCGGCATAAAGTGTTTTGCGGCCTTCATGGCACCCATTATGTAGCCGAACTGGTACCCATCGATAAAATTCATCTTTTCTCCAATTTCTGCCTTTGTCCACTTCTCACCATAATTAAACTTATCTTCAGCATGGACAAAACCGGCTGATAAGACTATCAGGCCGACTATAACTATGTGTATTGCTTTCATTCCATTCCTCCTTTTTTTTAATACCGCAGGTCAAAACCCCATCCTCGTATATTCTCCAGGGGTTGTATCCAGAAATCTTTAGGAAGGACCAGTGCCATAGTCTTTAAGGCATTTTGATCTGAGGCAAGGGAATTTGCCTTTGTTCTGGCAAGTGTGGCCTTGTCATCCAACCCCTCTCTAGCATAAAGCAGTGACACTGCCCACCAGAGGG
>JAUWDC010000319.1 GCA_030608985.1 Desulfobia sp.
GTGGAAGAGGTCACAAGCCACGACCTGCAATGGTCCCCCGCTGCGGCAAACCTTCAGGACAATTTTCTCTCTGTTGAAGGTATCGCCAAGGCAATTGGTAATACAATTGCCAGTCACTCAGACATCAGCTGGTTTTCAGTGAATGTTGAAAATTTTGCCAAGGGCTTCAGTACCTTTGCCTCACTTGAGTGGCCGGAAAACAATTCCCAAGCCCAACAACACACAACCATACCCATAGGATAGATACACTAAAATGCGCCAGGAACTGCTGCTCGAAATAGGCACTGAAGAGATTCCGGCTGGATATATTGTCCCGGCCCTCACATTCATGAAAAAAGAAATGGCCAGAAAACTTACTGAGCTTTCCCTCTCTTTTGGTGAAATGAAAACCGTAGCCACCCCGCGCAGACTCGCCTTATGTGTTACAGAGTTGATGGCTAAACAGCCTGACCGCATGGAAAAAATCCTCGGCCCTCCCAAAAA
The DNA here is from genome assembly GCA_030608985.1 of Desulfobia sp. Lineage (GTDB taxonomy): Bacteria > Desulfobacterota > Desulfobulbia > Desulfobulbales > SURF-16 > Desulfobia. The sequence goes on from JAUWDC010000319.1 coordinate 484, forward strand.
AGCGGCTTTTGATGCTGATAACAAGCCAACAAAGGCTGCTCTGGGTTTTGCATCATCCAGAGGTGCGACAGTGGACCAACTGCAGATCGAGACGACTCCTAAAGGAGAGTACCTCATGCTGGTTCAGGAACTCAAAGGCAAGCCAACCATAGAACTTTTATCTGACTATATTCCAGAGTTTATCCAGTCTATTCCCTTTCCAAAATCCATGAGATGGGGAGCACATCGCTCGACTTTTGCCCGGCCAATCCAATGGCTGGCTATTCTCTTTGGTGGAGAAGTTGTCCCTGCGACATACAATGGCATCAACGCTGGAAATGTGACACGAGGTCATCGATTCATGGCCCCGGAAGAGATAGAAATAACTGCCTTTAACCAGTATCTGGAAATGCTGCGACAGCAAGAAATTGTTGTTGACATCGAAGAACGTCGAAAAATGGTTGAAGATGAAATTAATACTGCTGCAGCCAGTGTCGATGGCACAATAGTTCCCGACCCTGAACTGCTCGACACGGTAACAAATCTCGTTGAGATACCAATTGGGGTGTGTGGTTCCTTTGATCAGAAATTCCTCGAACTGCCGAGAGAGGTTCTTATAACCTCCATGCGCGTACATCAGAAATATTTTACCATTGCAGATTCCGCAGGCAACTTGCAGGCCAATTTTGTGGCAGTAAACAACACCAGGATACAGGACAAAAACCTTGCTGCAGCTGGTCACGAAAGAGTACTCCGGGCCAGACTGGAAGACGCCCTCTTTTTCTTCAAAGAAGACAAGCAGCACCGCCTGGAAGAGAGACTTGAAGCCCTTTCCGGCGTAATTTTTCAGGCAAAACTTGGCACTATGTTTGAAAAAATGGAACGAATTGAAAAACTGACAGCTTTCCTTGCGCAACAGATTGATGAGACATTAATCGCCACAGTAAAACGCGCAGCCCGTCTCGCCAAAGCAGATCTTGTCACAGATATGGTGGGAGAATTTCCATCCCTGCAGGGAGTTATGGGGGAACATTATGCACTTTCAGACGGGGAAGATCCTGCCGTGGCAACAGCAATTCAGGAACATTACCTGCCATTACGAGCAGGAAGCACTCTGCCGGAAACTGTGGCCGGGGCTCTTGTCAGCCTGGCAGACAGACTTGATACCATTGCCGGTTGTTTTGGTATAGGGCAAAAACCAACCGGCACGACAGATCCTTATGGCTTAAGGCGCCACACCCTTGCCCTTCTGCATATTATTTCAGGCCATTCTCTCCGCCTGCCCCTGAGCTCATGCATTGATGAAGCACTGAACCTCTATGGTGACAAGCTCACACAGGATAATGCAGCGACTCGGAATACCATCCTCGATTTCATACGAGGTCGATATCTCAATGACCTTACGGCCCAGGGTATACCTGCTGAAGCGGTGGAGGCAGTGACATCCGTTTCCTTCAATGATATTGTTGACTGCCGGATGCGTATTGATGCCCTTCGTGCAATCAGCTCCAGAGAGACCTTCACCCTGTTGGCTGGATCTTTTAAACGGGTAAACAACATAATAAAAGACCATCAGCAGGATACTGTAGATCAGGAACTTTTCCAGGAACCGGCCGAAAAAAGACTATTCACCTCTTACCAGGAAGTAGCGGAAAAAGTAGAACCTCAGATAGAGGCGCAGCAGTATGAAAATGCTCTTTTACAAATTCTGGAAATGAAAGAACCGATTGACTCGTTTTTTGACGATGTTATGGTCATGGCAGAAGATAGGGAGATCAGGCAGAACAGATTGTCTCTGTTAACAGCCATAGCGCATCTCTTCCTGCAGGTTGGGGATTTCTCGAAAATGCACGGGGCAGATTAGGAGTAACGGTTTTCAGGAGGCCAGGTAGAACTCGCTTACCTTGTCCAGAGCCTTTTCAAAATAAAGCGGAAGATCATCCCTTTGCATACCGAGCGCATCGGAGACACGTGCAACCCATTTCCAGGCTCCCCGCTCATACGCCTTGGCCAAAAGAAGGACATTGGCAAGGGAGCCTGTGGGCATGCCAAGAAGCGTGTCTGTTATTTCCTCACTGAGACTTATCTCTTTCAGGATAGTCTCCATGGGCTGGTCAAGTAACACGTCAAGCAAAGAGAACATGCCGACCGTATAACAGCTTCGTGTAAAATCAAGCCCTGCTAACTGCTCGCCAACCTGCTCACAGAAGGCCGCTCTTTGTATTGAGAGACGCAAAAGCTCTTCCGGTTTTTTTTCCGCCAGATAGGAAAGC
>JAUWDC010000149.1 GCA_030608985.1 Desulfobia sp.
TTCTTTTCTAGAATATTAACCAGAAGCACCAACGTTTTTAAAGAGAAATTTATATCCCTATCAACTGATATATAGTAAATTAGTGATGATACAGGATCAAAAAATACCTCTCTATAAATATTTCTAACAAATAATGGAGGATTCAAATGGCTATCTCATCTGCAGACTTTAATAAGGCCCTTGAAGTTGGTCGTCCACCTACCATCTCCAGATTATTCCCGAACTCAAGAGCACTTCTGGTCAGTGGCAAATATATAGACAATGCGATGATTGCCAAAGGCAAAGCCATGACAATGGCAGCTAATGGCCGCAATAATTTTGTTATCCGCGGCGCATTAATGGCTGCGCAACGGGCCAATGCTGCATTGATTATTGAAATAGCCAGATCAGAAGGTGGGGCAAATGCATACTGCCCTGTCAATTACTGGAATATTGCCCGACAGGTTGATCAGGCCTGCAATGAGCTTGGAATTACAATTCCTGTTGCAATTCATGCTGACCACTATGGAATCAAAAAAGAAGAAGATTTGCCGGCGGCTAAAATCGAGATTCCTACCATATTTGAATATGGCATCACATCCATTGCTATAGACGCGTCCCATATGACGGATGATAAGAACCTGATGGCCAACCTGGAGCTCAACAAGTTCATTCCTGACTGGGCCGGCCTCGAAACAGAAATTGGTGAAATCAAGGGAAGCCAAGGGCTTTCGTCTGCACCGGAAGCCGTATTTCTCATTCAGGGACTTAACGCTCACAATATTTTCCCTAACTGGATTGCCCTTAACAATGGAACTACCCATGGCATAGAGGCCAGCGGCCAGGGAATCCAGGTCGACCTTACTGCTGAAATACATGAGGCTTTATCTCCCTATCACGTCTCCGGGGCCCAGCATGGCACCTCTGGAAACAGTTCTGATCGCCTTCGTGAAATTGCCCGGAGAACTAAAACAACCAAGGCTAATGTCGCAACTGCACTACAGATGCTTTCCTGGGGTTTGGAAGTGAATGATTATGGCAATGCCATCTTGGATGATAATGGCAACTTTAAAAAAGTTGTCGGAGAAGGAGTAACTGAAGAAATGTGGCAGGCAATAGTTTCTTATGCCGACGAAAAAGGATGGCAGGGAGGAGGATACAAAAGCTTAAACCTTCCCTTTGAAAACAAATTGCTTGGTCAACCTAAAGAAATCCGGGAAAGGATGTGTAAACGGGTAGAAGACTTTACCTACAATCTGCTGGTGAATGTTTTTAATGCCGGAGATACTGCAGATCTTGCAGTAGCAGCAATACTTGAGGCTGGTTCGTTTGATCCCGGCCCAAAAGCAGAGCGTATTGAAGACCCTGCAGACTGGACCACTGAAAAAATAATAGCAAAAGCCGCTGAACTTGATACAGATAAAGGCCCGGAAGGCGATTTTGACGACTAATTGCTGATTTTAGATTTGGGATCTCGGATTTCGGATTGATTCTTTTCTCTTCGAAACCCGAGATCTAATGGATTACTAAAAACTTACAAGACCTTTCCCACGTCCTTGATTTTTTCAATATCCTCTTTCAGAGATTTCACTTCCTTTACTCCAGGGACACTTTCTTCAGCATCCTTGAGTCCTTTTTTGAAAGAAGAAATGCCTTTACCAAGACCGGCACCTATTTCTGGAAGTTTTTTCCCTCCAAAAACAAGAAAGGCTATTCCCAAAATCACAATAAGCTCTGGTGTTCCGAGACCAAACATAACAACCTCCTGATCCGCAGGTGCGGAAAATGCTGCGTAGCAGCCCTTTATAATTACCTGAGATCCCCTTTACTCCTTGGAGTTCTCTTCATCTGAATCATTGATCTTTTTTGACTCATCGTCGTCACTGGTGGCTTTCTTGAAATTCTTAATTCCTTTACCGATTCCGGAACCAATTTCAGGCAGTTTTCCAGCACCAAATATAATGACAATAATTACCAGAATAACAATCAATTCCGGCATTCCAAGTCCAAACATAACATTCTCCTCATCCGGGTACACCGGAATCTATTAGAATTCAACAACTATAACCACGTAAATTACAGCAAAGAACCTATGATCGCAAAGGAAAAATGAGGCCATGCCTATTACAAGCTGTAATTACTGGAAATTTCTACGTTATCAATAGATATTAACTGACGGCCCCTCATCACTATCCGGCCATTTATTATGGAATGAACGACATCACTCCCTCTGGCAGCATAGACAAGATGTGATGGAATATCATAGACAGGAGTCAAATGGGCCTGATCAAAATCAAGTACTATCAAATCAGCTTTTTTGCCAACCTCAATAGTGCCAATCAGATGATCGACTCCAAGCACCTCCGCCCCTCCTCTTGTTGCCATATAGAGTGTCTGCCGAGCTGTCATTACTGTTGGATCCAGTGTATGCACTTTATGCAATTTTGAATTTATATCCATCACAGCGAACATATCGTAATTCTGCTTGCTGTCTGTTCCAGTACCAAGACCGACTTTTACATTCCGGGAAAGCAACTCAGGGATTGGTGCTAAACAGGAAGCCTGATTCAGGCTGCTGCATGGGCAATGTACCATTTTCGCTTCTTGTGTGCAGAAAGCCTCTTCTAATTCCGCATACGTAGAGGTTGAATCAGACAGTACTTCATCAGGCCAATACCTGATGCCAACATTTTCTACAGTCGGGGCAATCTCCCTGGTACGCACAGACATAGTGCAAAAGCTTGTTGTCCCGGTCCGTATCATTTGAACGATTGCAGGGAAAGCAGCTCGATACGCCGCCTCACCGGTAATCATTGACTCTTCAGGAGGCATGATCTGAGCATGGGCATTAATCAGCCCAGGCATAACTATGCCTCTGGGAAGATCTATTGTTTCTTTGGCCTGGTACTTCTTTTCAAGATCAGCTGCAGAGCCGATGTCAGCAATACTATCTCCACTCACGATCACTGCACCATTTTCGATAACTGTATTGTTATCATCCATGGTGACAATGGTACCCACAATAAGGAGGTCACACACTGCACGTTGCTTTCGGCTGTTATCCATTTATTCTCTGTCAGATAGATTTAAGTATATCTACAACAAGGGTCTGAAATTTCACCATGGCTTTTTCAGCTTCTTTCAAAACATCTTCAACACGTATTGGTTGCTGGTTGTCAGGGTCATTGACATTAGCGACAAGTGAAAGCCCAAGAACCTTCATCCCGGCATGTACTCCAACAAGTACCTCTGGAACCGTTGACATGCCAACCGCATCAGCACCGCAATTTCTCAAATATCGTGTTTCAGCAGGTGTTTCCAGGCTTGGACCGGGAATGGCAACATAGGTGCCGGTTTTTATATTTTCCAGACCGGTTTTCTTCGCTGATGATTGTGCAATTTCAATAAGACCTGGGTCGTATATGCTGGAGCAATCCGGGAACCGTGGCCCCCATTCCTCCTCGTTTGGACCGCGCAGAGGATTATCCGGAATAAAATTGAGATGATCCTTAATAATCATCACCGTTCCAGGTAAATACCCAGGATTAAGACCACCTGATGCATTTGAAACAAGGAGTATTTCAGGCCCAAGAAGTGATAACACTCTCACCGGGAAAGCTACCTGGCGGGCAGAGTATCCTTCATAAAAATGGAATCGCCCCTGTAAGACAGCAACGTATTTCTTTCCAAGGGAACCAAAAATTAAATTACCGGTATGACTGACAACAGTTGATGAGGGAAAATGAGGAATAGACTTATATGATAAGACGAGATCTGGTTTAATCTGGTCGACCAGCCCTCCAAGACCTGTACCTAAGACAAGAATTACATCTGGTCTGCGCTGGATCTTCTTTTTGAGGAAAGAAACTGCTTCAAGAACATTACTTTTGTAAGAATCATGGAGCACAGTTGAGTTCATAAAAAGGAATGATATCTTTATTTACCACGAAGCTCACGAAGAACACGAAGTTAAAAGAAAAAAGTCTTCGTGTTCTTCGTGAGCTTCGTGGTGATAAACAAAATATCGCTGTAGTATCAGGAAATGGTCGGGATGAGAGGATTCGAACCTCCGACCCCAGCGTCCCGAACGCTGTGCTCTACCAGACTGAGCCACATCCCGACCTGTAGGTGCCAACAAATACGCGGAGAAGAAAATAATTTTCTTCTCCGCGTTAACAACTGGAGCTCAAACTGTATGTAAGTTGTTTTCTTACTTTACAGCTTCAGCAAGCTTGCTACCTGGCTTGAAACGTGCAACAGTTCTAGCAGGAATTTTTATGGCTTTGCCGGTCTGTGGGTTTCTTCCCTGACGAGCAGCTCTGTTTGTAACAGAAAAAGTGCCAAAACCAACCAGAGTGACTTTGTCTCCGCTTGACAGGGCATTTGTTACAGCATCAAGAAAACCGGTTAATGTCTTCTCCGCGGCGGCCTTACTAATTCCTGCAGCATCTGCCATGCTACTTACCAATTCACTCTTATTCATTCTCCTTCCTCCTCTTTAATTTTGGCGTTTTTCACCGTAGAACTTATTTAGTGCCTTACCTTTGAAAGGCTGTCATAAAAAATAAGAAGCTGAGAAATATCTTTTGAAATTACAGATTTGACTCTGCCCCTAAGGCACTTATCCCTAAATCCTTAATGGCTTTTCCAGTTTATCTGGGTTTAGCTTGTAAGCCTTAGAACTCTCTATGTTAGAGCCGGTTTAATAGAACACGAATAGATTGTCAAACAAAAAA
>JAUWDC010000086.1 GCA_030608985.1 Desulfobia sp.
ATTGGTTTTGGATTAATCAAGTCATGGGGCATGAGAGTTTCAACTTCCTGAAGGCTCATTCTTTCCCTGATAGCCCTCTCCATGCGAACCAGACCCATACGATATTGATTTTCAACCAACTCGCCAATAGTCCTGACACGACGATTACCAAGATGATCAATATCATCAACTGGTCCCTGCGCATCCTTCAGGCGAAGAAGATATTTCACAGCGCCCATAATATCTTCATGGGTAAGAGTTCGTGTCTCTATGCCGGGATCGAGACCAAGTTTGGCATTTATCTTAAAACGGCCAACCTCTGAAAGGTCATAGGTTTCCGGATTAAAGAAGAGATTCTTAAAAAAGTTTTGTGCCACTTCAAGAGTCGGCGGGCTACTTGGTCGCAGTCTTCGATAGAGTTCCAACAAAGCCTCTTCAGAAGTCGTTGCTTTGTCCAATGCCAGGGTTTTACGGAAAGAATCAGTAACCTTGACACCATCAATATGGAGAATTTCAAGAGACACACCTCCAGCCTCTATCAGTGCCTCAATTGTCTCTTCAGTCAATTCGCCATTGCCGGGAACCAAGACTTCCCCTGTGGCCTGATCAACAACATCATCAACAACAAAGGCGCCGATGAGTTCTTCTCGCTCTATATCAAACGAATCAATCCCTGCCTTTTTCAGTTTTACTGCCGCAGTTTTACTGATTTTACGACCTTTCCTGACCAGAACATCTCCTGTTTCAGAATCAATCAAATCACGCTGAATTCTGTGACCGACCATGAGTTCGGGATCAATAGTTTTACGAACTGCTTTCTTTTTAAAAGATATTGTTGAGGTATCGTAAAAATAGCGAAGCAGTTCCGTCCCGGAATACCCCAACGCTTTAAGCAGAGTACTGACCGGAAACTTACGTCGCCTGTCAATACGAACATACAATACGTCTTTCGCATCAAATTCAAGGTCAACCCATGATCCACGAACGGGGATAATCCTGGCTGAATAAAGAAGTTTTCCGGTGGAGTGAGTTTTGCCGCTGTCATGGGCATAAAAAAGGCCTGGTGAACGTTGTAACTGACTAACGATAACCCGCTCAGTTCCATTAATGATAAAAACACCTGTTTTCGTCATCAGTGCTATGGATCCAAGATAAACAGCCTGCTCCTTGATGTCCCGAATGCTTTTGACATCTGTTTCCGGATCAACATCATACGTAACAAGACGAACAGTTATTTTTATGGGCACCTCATATGACATGCCTCGCTCAACGCATTCCTCAACCGTATATTTTGGCTGCCCAAAACTATAGCTGACGAATTCCATCGAACACACACCGTTAAAATCCTGTATGGGAAAGACAGATTTATATACGCCTTGCAGGCCAATATCTTCCCTTTCATCGGGATCAACATCCATTTGCAGAAATCTTTCAAATGATTGCTGCTGCATTGCAATGAGATGCGGTTTCTCAACGATCTCACCGATTTTGGCAAAACTTTTTCTGACTCGTGTATTGAGCTTCATGAAGCAAAGTCCTTGTCTCTGAATCTCTTATCTAATTCCTGGTTGCTTTTCACATGTATTATCAAAAACCGACCAGGTATTTCTATGAACTTTATGTGTAGAACTTAAGTTAGGAGTAGGAGGGTGACTGATTGATCCTCATCCAGTCACTATCGGTTGTAATTTTTTCTGCGGGCATGTGTTTCCAGGAGTTACCAACTGTTTCCACGGTACAGCCATAGAACTTTCGGGAAAGCCTCCTACATTACTCCAGAAAAACGCAATATAACGTTACAGGCGATTAACGCCTGTAACGTTATATTTTTAATTTTAGATGACGCCTAGAGTCAGGCCTCACCAAAAATTATTATAAAACGATTGTACTATTTAATCTCTACAGCACCGCCGGCGGCTTCAATTTTGCCTTTTATATCTTCGGCTTCGTCTTTCGCCACGCCTTCTTTGATAGGTGCTGGTGCACCGTCAACCAGGGCTTTTGCTTCTTTAAGTCCAAGAGATGTAATCGCACGAACTTCCTTGATAACGGCAATTTTCTTCTCACCGATGGAAGTCAGGATAACATCAAATTCTGTTTGCTCTTCGGCAGCTCCACCTTCATCACCACCACCAGGTCCGGCGACAGCTACAGCAACAGGGGCAGCAGCGGAAACACCAAATTTCTCTTCCATTTCCTTGACCAGTTCTGACAGCTCAAGGACACTCATATTTGAAATGAATTCAATTACATCATCTTTTGTTACAGCCATTGTTATATTCCTCCAAAATTTTCTTCAAAAAATTAGTTAGTTTCTTGCTCTTTTTTTTCTTTGATAGCCTGCAATGTGTACACCATGCTTCTCGGGACAGCACTGAGAACCTGAACAAGGCTCGTTGGAACAGCATTCATCACGGAAAGCAGTGTAGCCAACATAACCTCTTTAGATGGCAGCTTAGAAAGGGCTACCAGCTCTTCAGGTGTAAGGGCTTTGCCTTCAAAGGCTCCTACTCGAATTTGCAGCTCCGGATGATCTTTGGCAAATTGAACCAAGATCTTTGCTGGAGCGACTGGGTCCTCATAAGAAACTGTCAAGGCGGTGGTACCCTGAAGATGATCCACAATAACATCAAATGGTGTGCCATCAACAGCTCGACGCAAAAGTGTGTTTTTAGCAACACGAATTTCAGCGTTATTTTTTCTCAGCTCTCGCCTCAGTTCCTGGAAAGACGCAACATTCAAGCCCTTGTAATCGGTTACAATGGCAATCTTCGCGCTATCAAGCCTGTTGCTTAAATCTTTTACAACGGCAGCTTTTTCCTCACGATTCAAACTTGATCCTCCTTTATTAAACTATATGTTTTTTCGGGTCTCCATACCATTCCATTCAACCTCGCAAAAAACAGGTTAACGGAACACTATGATTCTTGATTCCAAACTTCTAAAAAACTATCAGTGCCGAATGGAGGAGACAAGTTCGCAAGGAATTTAACATGATGAATGGAGCAAGTCACTTGGCGAACAATAATGGCAATGAATGCCATAGCGTTTTACGTTTATATGGTAAAATGTGTCTCTGCAGGCCCATACATATAAGGCTTAAGCATTTTCATGCACCTGCTGTCTTCGACAGCCAATATACTACTAACCCAGATAACCTGGGGAAAGTTTACAGAGCATCTATTTAAGCAAGGCTCGCAGCTCAAGGGTATCAAGCTTGATACCTGGCCCCATTGTGCTTGAGATACTGACATTCTTCAGATAAATACCTTTAGCAGAAGAAGGTTTCAGTTGAATTATCTTTTCAACAAAAGCTAGGAGGTTTTCTCGCACTTTTTCGGCACCAAAGGATGCCTTGCCAACCATGGAGTGAACAATACCAGCCTTGTCAACTTTGAAGTCTACCTTCCCGGCCTTTATTTCGCCAACGACCCGACCAACTTCAAAGGTCACAGTTCCTAATTTTGCATTTGGCATCAAACCACGCGGTCCGAGGACACGACCAATTTTACCAACAGTTCCCATCATATCAGGGGTGGCAATAGTCTTATCAAAATCGAGCCAACCTTCTTTTATTTTGTCAACATACTCGTCACCACCTGCATAATCAGCACCGGCATCAAGTGCCTCCTGCACCTTTTCACCTTTGGCAAACACGAGTACTCGCTCCGTTTTGCCGGTGCCATTAGGCAAGACAACAGTACTTCGTACCATCTGGTCGGCATGACGGGGATCAACTCCCAGCTTTATGGCAACATCAATTGACTCATCAAACTTTGCATAGCAACCCTCCAGCAAAGCTTTCAATGCTTCTTCTAAAGGATAATTTTTTGTACTGTCTAAATTTACTACTACTTTATTATAATTTTTCCCGTGCTTTGCCATCTTTCACTTACCTTCTGTAGCTGTATCCCATGTTGATCCTGATGAGTATTGCAGGCCTTCCGCATTACATAAAACATCAAGAAAGATCTTATTTAAATCAATCGACAACTGTAATACCGCAGCTTTTTGCAGTACCTGCTATGATATTAATTGCCGCATCTACATCATTGGCATTCAAATCAGGCATTTTCAATTCCGCAATGGCCTTGAGCTGATCCCTGGTAACCTGGGCAACACGCTCTCTTTTCGGATTACTTGACCCCTTATTCAATTTCAACGCCTTAAAAAGAAGAGTGGCCGCCGGCGGGGTTTTTGTAATAAAAGAAAAAGACCGGTCCGCATACACAGTTATAACAGCAGGAATAATCATATCCCCTTCATTCTGTGTTTTTGCATTAAATGCCTTGCAGAACTCCATAATATTCAGACCATGCTGTCCCAAAGCAGGTCCAACTGGTGGGGAGGGATTAGCCTTTCCTGCCTGAATTTGTAATTTAATATATCCTGTTATTTTTTTAGCCATAACCTCATGATCTCCGGATCTCTTAACGTATAACGATTTCGAATAACGAAAGTCTACTTAGTAAAATTTATATAACAACGTCAGTTCGCTCTATGACATCTACCCTTTAGTCACCTGCACAAACTCCAACTCAACTGGAGTCTGGCGGCCAAATATACTAACCATAACACGAACCCTTCCTTTATCAGGATAGACAGTGTCAACAACACCCTGAAAATTAGAGAATGGTCCGTCTATAACCCTTACTTCATCGCCCTCTTCATACATTACTTTAGGCTTTGGTTTCGCAGCCCCGTCCTGAATACGACCAATAATCTTCATTGCGTCTTCATCCGGCAATGGCTCTGGATTAAGGTCATTTCCAACAAAACCTGTTACTTTGGGGGTATCGCGAACTGTATGCCAGGTTTCATCGTTCAAATCGACATTTATAAGGATATAGCCGGGGAAAAACTTCCGTGCAGAAGTTTTCTTGGCTCCCTTTATCATCTCAACGACTTGCTCAGTAGGAACAAGAATTTCACCAAAGAGATCTTCCTGGCCGGCTTTTTTTATCCGTTCAAGAAGTACGATTTTAACCTTTTCCTCGAATCCTGAATATGTATGCAGTATGTACCAGCAACGTGCCATGTCTACCTTAATACCTTAAATCTACTATTTAATAACCAAACCGATTAATTTTCCTAAAAGAAGATCAACGGTGCCGAGATAAAAAGAAACCAGAAATACGAGAAAAACAACGACACCAGTAGTAGCCATAGTATGCTTTTTATCCGGCCAGGCTATTTTATGAAATTCACTTTTTACTTCCTGCGAAAACTGCTTGATGCTGGAAAGTTGGAATTTTGATCCTGTCTCGGCCTGCATTTCAACCTGCTTAGCTTTTTTCATTGATTTTGAACTTTTCTTTGTCGCCATTTTAGTGCCTTACGCCCCAACTTCTGCCCAAAAAACAAGAAATTGAAAAATATTGAGTAAAATTATATGGTTACTTTTACCACCAAGGCACTTAACCTAAAAATTCTAAGTCCATTTCCGCTTTAGAGGGTTAGTACCTTTCTCCAGAAAGGCTGTCACAAAAAACAAGAAACCGGAAACATCTTTTAAAACAAGATCTCGAAGGTCTCTCTCCGTTCGCTATCTGCATCTGCGACAAGGTACTTATACCCCTCAAGGGGGTACTGAAAAGAGTCCTAAGAAATCTAATAGTTTCTTCCGCTTTAGTGGGTTTGAGCCATAATCGTATCTTTTCTATAAGCAAGCCACTAAAATAGTAGTGGCACTGAATGGCAGGCCAGGAGGGAGTCGAACCCCCAGCCCTCGGATTTGGAGTCCGATGCTCTACCAATTAGAGCTACTGGCCTACACGTATTATTTTTTACCTTCTTTATGCAGAGTATGTGTTTTACAAAAACGACAGTATTTTTTCAGCTCCAGCTTCTGTGGAGATTTTCTTTTATTTTTTGTCGTAGTGTAGTTACGCTGCTTACACTCTGTGCACCCCAAGGTGATAATATCTCTCATAATATTTTTTTA
>JAUWDC010000087.1 GCA_030608985.1 Desulfobia sp.
CCCTCTATTTTGAGGGGACAGTCTCCTGCAAGTTTCCGTTCAAATAGGTCACAAAGAGTGTAAAACTCATCTTTTGTTGGGAAACGCCAATCATTGTGACCACCTAATTCCATACTTTTCACATATTTCTTGGCTTCTTCAAAAGTAGAAAATTTAACACTTCTTTCTTTCTGCCACATAAGCCCATTGCTCTGAGTGCAGATACCGTTACCCAAATCAACAAGTTTTGAATTGTTCTGCGGGGTGCTACTTGGTGAAATGGAGGTACAGCCTTGGCAGATGAAAAAGATAAAGAGGATAGCAAAGTGCGATTTTATAACTTTCATAACGTACTCCCCTAATTCAAGAAACATTTTTCCTCTTATCTTAAACGGCAAAAGTCAACTAAACAATGTTTTGTTGTCGCTGAAATTCTATCCCATTAACCTTGCCACATCGAATATCTGTATATATCGAATTATCTTCAACTTGAACTTTCTACTGCTCTCATCAAGTCTGGTAAAGGAAAATAAAGGTTAATTTTACTTTCATGAGGCTTATTATGGGATATGCTCCTTATTCTCGTTACTGCGGACAACGGGTCTAAATGAAGTTCGTGTATATCTGTATTTTATTCAGGTTGTGTCCTCCGCAAATATGGTTATTGTTAAAAGAATAGAAAATATCCGTGGAGGGATCTCAATATTTTCCAACTTATTTCCTGACGGCTCCCAAAACTGGTGTCACGCATTGAAAGATATGCTCGAGAAAGAAAGTGTTCATCAGAAGGCTGATCGATTAATTGCGGTTGTTCGTCAACTTACTGCCGAACTTCATGAGGGCAGGGATTATTCTTTGGCGATTACCCTGGATAGTGCTCTGGACAGGGATCTGGGACTGGATAGTCTAGCAAGGGTAGAACTCCTTTCACGTATTGAGCACAGTTTTGAGGTAAGGCTTTCCGAAAAGATTCTTGCCAACTCCGAGTCACCACGCGATTTGCTGAGAGCTGTGCTTGCCGCCGAAGCTCCGGGACAACCGGTCAGCGTCACCATGGAGGATTTTGTTGTTACAGACCAGGTGACAACAGAAGCTTCAGGAGCCCATACCCTGGGGGATATGCTTGACTGGCATTCCCAAACCCACCCGCAACACCTTCATATTACTTTGTATGGTGAAGGTGATATCCTGGAGAATATCACCTTTGGCTCTCTCAGGGAGAATGCCGAATCAGTGGCTTCCGGCTTGCAGTACCAAGGAATTGAACCTGGCCAGGCGGTTGCCCTCATGTTGCCCTCCAGCCGAGAGTATTTTTTTAGTTTTTTTGGCGTACTTTTGGCCGGAGGGGTTCCTGTTCCCCTCTATCCACCGGCACGACCTACCCAGATTGAAGAACACCTGCGCCGACATACCGGGATCCTCAGAAATTCACTGGCTGTCATATTGGTCACCATTCCGGAAGTGCTGCCTTTAGCCAGGATTTTAAAGGCCCATGTGGAAACCTTGAGGGATGTGGTTACTGTCGAGGAGTTGTCCGCCCATGGTGGGCAATTAGTCCCCCAGTTGATACGGTCTGCGGATACTGCGTTCCTGCAATACACATCCGGCAGTACAGGCAATCCAAAAGGTGTAGTTCTTTCCCACGCCAATCTCCTGGCCAATATCCGCGCTATGGGAGAACGCATTCAGGCAAATTCCAAGGATATATTTGTAAGCTGGCTGCCTCTCTATCATGATATGGGACTGATCGGTGCCTGGCTGGGCAGCCTCTATTATGGTTGTCAGCTTGTCATAATGTCTCCTCTTTCTTTTCTTGTTCATCCTGAAAAATGGTTGTGGGCCATTCACAGGCATCGAGGTACTCTTTCTGCCTCTCCAAATTTTGGGTATGAATTCTGTCTTAAGAAGATTGATGCAAGAGATATAGATGGGCTGGATTTAAGTTCCTGGCGTTTAGCCTTTAATGGAGCTGAGTCGGTAAGCCCTGAGACTGTAAAGAATTTCCCCGCTCGTTTCAGCCGTTATGGGTTAAGACCGGAGGTCATGACACCAGTGTATGGCCTGGCGGAATCATCTGTAGGCCTTGCTTTTCCTCCTCTGGGCAATAAGGTTATCATTGATCGGATTAAAAGAGAAACATTCATGACCTCAGGTAGGGCCGTTCCTGCCTCTGCAACTGATGAAAAAGCCTTACAATTTGTGGCCTGTGGGAAGCCTCTTAAAGGTCATCCGATCCGGATAGTCGATGCAAATGATACAGAGTTGCCTGACCGACGGGAGGGTACACTGCAGTTTGCAGGACCGTCTGTGACAAGCGGTTATTTCCGTAATATAGAGCAGACAAAGCAGCTCTTCCATGGCAAATGGCTCGATTCCGGCGATATGGCCTATATGGCGGATGGAGATGTGTATATCACTGGTCGGGTCAAAGACATTGTTATTCGTGGTGGCAGAAATATCTATCCCTCTGAATTGGAAGAGATTGTAGGAAAAATTAATGGCATCCGTAAAGGCTGCGTGGCCGTTTTTGGAAGCCATGACCCTGAATCGAAAACAGAGCAATTAGTCGTAATTGCAGAGACCAGGAAGACGATCCCCGAAGAGTTGAAACATCTGCATGCTGCAATCAACAATTGTGTAACAGATCTTCTCGGGTTGCCGCCTGATCATGTTCTTCTTGTTCCGCCGCAGACTGTGCTCAAGACGTCCAGCGGCAAGCTTCGGCGTTCCGCCACCCGTGTCCTATACGAAGAAGGCCGTCTTGGCAAAGGAACTCGCGCCGTCTGGTGGCAACTTGTCCGTGTGACTATCTCAGGGTTTATCCCACAGTTACGCAAAGGTATGCAGTCACTGTCAAGGGTGTTGTATTCAGGCTATTCATGGTGCCTCTTCTACATGGTGGCCATACCTGTCTGGCTTTTGGTTGTTCTCCTGCCTCGGAAGGGCTGGCGTTGGGCTGTTATGCGGATTGCATCTCGACTTCTTGCCCAACTTTCAAGAACCCCTCTGGTGGTAAATGGTTGCGACAATCTGAAAAGTGACAGGCCGATTGTACTGGTGGCCAATCATATGAGCTACCTTGACGGATTAGTGTTGGTGGCAACACTTCCTCTGGAGCTAAGTTTTGTTGTCAAGGCAGAGTTAAAGCAAAGTTTGTTGCCACGCTTGTTCCTCTCCCGTATGGAAGTGGAATTCGTTGAGCGATTTGATGTTGAACAGGGGGCAAATGGTGCCAGGCGAATTACCCAGACCGGCACCAGGGGAAAATCGCTTTTTTTCTTTCCCGAGGGAACCTTGCAGAGAATCCCCGGACTGCTTCCGTTTCGAATGGGTGCTTTTGTAGCTGCTGCTGAGGCTGACATGCCTGTGATTCCTATAACAATCAGGGGAACCAGACACATGCTTCGCGCCGGTTCCTGGTTTATCCGTCGAGGCGTTATCACCGTTACAATTGGTAAGCCTATTAGAGCGGAGGGTTCAGGATGGACAGCGGCTATTGCATTACGGGATAATGCTCGTGAGGAAATTATGCGCCATTGCGGAGAACCGGATCTTGCTGGTACAAGGCCGCCTGTCAGGGGAAAACAACCTGTGGAGGGAAAGTATGAATGATACAGAAAAGAATCTTACTGCGGATATCATTTCGTCAAATGAAGCCGTCACTTTGCCTGGCTTGTTTGAGTGTCGGGTGAATCGCTCTCCCCAGGCTGTCGCTTATCAGCAGTATGATTGTGTGGCAGAAAAATGGAAAAGCTATACATGGGCTGAAATGGAACAGGACATTGCCTGTTGGCAAAAGGCTCTCGCTGCTGACGGACTTGAGCCCGGTGACAGGGTGGCGATCTATCTGAAAAACTGTGTCGAGTGGATATGTTTTGAGCAGGCGGCACTCTCTCTGCGGCTGGTAATTGTCCCCGTTTACAGCCTGGATACGCCGAAAAATATTAGCTATATTCTACAGGATTCAAGCTGCAAGATCATGCTGCTGGATAGCGTGAAAAACTGGCAGGAATTGTCTGTGCATCAACCTAGTTTCCCTGACTTGCGGCATATCCTCTATCTTGAAGGTGCCATGGAAACTGATTCTGAAAAAAAGATTATTTTCAGCAAGGTGGCGGATTGGCTTCCTGATACGGTTGAAGCAATGCATAACCATGCTGCGGATCCCCATGAACTTGCATCCATTGTTTACACATCTGGAACCACTGGAAGGCCAAAAGGCGTGATGTTGTCTCATCATAATATTTTGTGGGATGCTGAGGCGGTTTTGAAAGTGGTGCCGGCCTATCCTGATGATGTTTTCCTGTCATTTCTGCCTCTTTCCCATACTTTTGAGCGAACCATCGGTTATTATGTGCCAATAATGGCAGGATCTCAGGTTGCATATGCCCGCTCGGTCAAGGATCTTGCCGATGATCTGCTGACGATACAGCCGACAGTACTTGTTTCCGTTCCCAGGATTTATGAACGTATCTATGGGCGTATTCAGGGACAATTAAAAGAGAAGAACCGTATTGCCCAAAAAATGTTTGCCATGACAGTGGAAATCGGCTGGCGCAGGTTTGAAACATCTCAGGGACGAAGGGGAGCAGGTGGACTGCTTGATTGCATCTTGTGGCCACTTTTGAAGCGAATGGTCGCTCAAAAGGTTTTGAACAGGTTGGGCGGTCAGGTGCGACTTGCGGTAACCGGCGGGGCTCCATTGCATGAGAAGATAGGACGCCTTTTTATCGGCCTGGGCCTGCCCTTGATCCAGGGATATGGCCTGACTGAATGTTCCCCGGTGGTAAGCGCCAATTTCCTGAAAAATAACCTGCCTGCTTCAGTGGGGCCTCCTCTGCCGGACGTAGAAGTGAAGGTTGGTCATGACAGAGAGCTCCTCGTTCGCTGCCCCGGCATTATGCAGGGTTATTGGGATCAGCCGGAATTTACCGAAGAAGTAATAGATGAAAACGGTTGGCTCCATACCGGTGATGTAGTAGAAATCAAAGAGGGGCGCATATACATAAGCGGTCGGCTCAAGGAGATTCTGGTCACTTCAACCGGTGAAAAAATTCCTCCCGCCAGTCTTGAGATGACAATAAGCGAGGATCCTCTTTTCCATCAAGCCATGGTGGTGGGTGAAGGCAAGCCCTATCTTTCTGCTCTCATTGTTTTTGATCGTATGGCTTGGAAAGGTTTTGCCAGAGAGCTTTCCCTTGATCCTGATGATCCGGCTTCATTTGAAAATGATGTTGCTCTTTCAGCGGCTCTGGAGAGAATCAAAGAACGTCTCAGCTCTTACCCGTCATATGCCCAAGTTCGTAAAGTTCATTTGACTTCTGAGTCTTGGACATTTGAAAAGGGCCTCGTTACTTCCCTGATGAAATTGAAACGCCATGAGATCGAAAAACGTTTTGCTCAAGAAATCGCGGCTCTCTACGCCGGTCATGATCTGCCGTAACCCCTCAGATGGGGTGCTACTGAACAGTTACTCTTAAATCAAGCAATGAAAACCTGGTTCTCGGGGCCAGGTCAGAGTTATAATTATTCCTGCTGGATATTCTTCTCGGCATTACGTCTGTCATCCTCCGCCTTAATTTTCTCTATTTTTTCTTCCATCTTTTCAATGAGTCCGGAGAATTTTTCTTTCTCAATGATTGCGGAAAACTGCTTCCGATAGTTTTTCACAAGGCTTACACCATCAATAATCACATCGTAAACAAACCACTGGTCCTGTTTTTTCTTCATTCGGTACACGATGGGGAGTTCTTCTGTATCTTGTATAATGGCACTGAAGACGGCAGCCTTATCTTTTTTAATAATTTGTTTTGTAAAATGAACTTTTTCGTCTGAGTAATCCTTTAGCCTATTGAGGTATACGTGCTCCTGCAGCGTGCTGAAAAGAGAAATAAATTGCTCTTTTTCCTCAGTGTTTAT
>JAUWDC010000030.1 GCA_030608985.1 Desulfobia sp.
ACACCCAACCCAGACAAACTGGAAAAGATCAAGATTTTAGGTATTAGAGCCTTAACAGTAGACTCTAATCTTTTGACTTTATTGTAATTCTTCAATTTCTTGCCATAAATAACACGAAAATTATTTATAAGGCTCTAATACCTACCACCCAGTTTCTCTGCCAGTTCGGTGACCGCCATGGCATACCTGTTGGAATGGTTCCAGGCGGTAATTGCTTGGAAATTCGGGTAGCCTGCCACATATCGCTTCTTGCCGTTCTTCAGTTCAAGACCGACAATGGTAAGCTTTTTATTTTCAGGTGAAGGCGGCAGATCTCTTCCCTGTATTTTTACCACATCCTCACGGCTGACAAATCCTTTTCTCCCCTTCTCATAAGCAGCAACCAGCTCAGGACTTTTTAAGGTATCACCGATTTCATGGTACACAGGGGCACCGAATTCCCAATGAAAACGACGCAGATAGTTGGCTATACTTGCCAATATATCAGGAATTGATTCCCAGACGTCTCGTTTGCTGTCATTATCAAAATCAACAGCATACTCCCGGAAACTGGATGGAATAAACTGTGTCTGGCCAAATGCGCCGCCATACGATCCGGTCACACTGAGAGGGTCCACCTGGTTGTCGCGGCAGAGCAATAAATATTGAATAAGCTGCTTCCGGTAAAAGGTCCGGCGACGGGGATAGGCATCAAACATGGTATTTAAAGTCTGAAACATGCTGAAAGCTCCTTTATGCCTACCGAAGCGGCTCTCAATTCCCCAAATGGCCACGACAGTCTCTCGTTCCACTCCCAGTTCTTTCTCAACCTTGTCGAGTAGACGCTTATATTGGATCAACTTCAATTTACCCTCGGCAATCATTACTGCGGTAACAAAACGAGGATAATATTGATGGTAGGGTTTCGCCTCCCACTGGGTATCCATTAATTCCAGCACGCGCCTTTTAATGGTAACTCCAGCAAAAAGTTTATCCAGTTCGGCCTGTGAAAAATTATGGCTTAAACGCAGTTCTTTATAGAGACCTTGATAGCGCTCAGATGTTGTATCAATACGCTGGCCGTCTGTTACCAGATCGGCGGCGAGGGGTTTGCTTTTTTCAGCGAAACAAATGACTGAGGATTGAGGACCGAGGACTGTGAGCATGACAACCATGCACATACAATAGGGTAACAACGTCCTGAGATAATATTTATTCATCTGTCTTCTGTCCTTTATCCTCTGGCAGCCATTGTGTATGGAATGCCTTTAAGAAATCTTCGACCTGATCAGCCGGCAAGGCATTAATCCCTGCTGCTGCCTCACGACCTCCTCCTGTTGGAAATCTGCGGCAGAGATCCACCGCGCCCTGCTTGTTTTCCAAAGGAGCCCGTACGCTAACCAGGTAACTGCCATCACCGTTGTCAACCAGTAGAGCATTGGCTTTGTTTGTTTTCTCCCTGGCCTTTTCATTACTGAACACACCGGCAACCCTACGCGACCACGTTTCATTCGGCATTAAAAATACCCTGCCGGCTTCTGTTTCACTATGGGGTTCTATCGCCCTGGCCCTCGCCATATCATTGGTAAAGCCGTCTTTTAACCTGGCCAACACCTCTGATGTATTATAAAAAACGATCGGATTGTTAAATGGCTGCACTGCCTTATAAAGTGCCTCAGGAGAATAATGAAGATCACTGACAATACGCCCATAGCCATTATAGTTCATCAGTTCTCCCAGTTCCTGAAGAATAGCCAGTTCTTTAGAAGAAATATCCAGATCTTCAGCAGCCTGACGGCCAGCATCATAAAGATTATCCCCAAAAGCAGCGACCACTGCCCAAGCCTTATACCGACCGCCAAGGAGCTTATCAACAATGAGGCCGGTGCAGATGTCCGCCGAAGGATCAATGGTTGCATGAAGTTGAGGCGAATCAGGAATATCTCCGGCAAAATGATGATCAACATAGCAAAATCTGTTACCGCCAGAGAGAAGAGAGAGTAAATCTTCTTTATTACTGTCCATGGAGATATCAAGGACTGTAATATCGGCATCTGTGACAGATTTTTTTACCAGCCGGGCAAGGAGTTTGATATCGCGTTTGACTCCAGTGACAAGCTCAGCTTCCCGTGGTTCTGCCATACGCAGCTGATGCAGAGCGCAGATCCCGTCTGCATCACCATTAAAAACATCGTAGTTCATATTACAGAGCTCGTAATTTGATTTGTAAAATTGGCAAATTTCTTGGCTCATATCCACATGTAACCTCTATGGAGATGAGCCGTTAGTTAACAGCTTACTTTATTTTTTCCTGAAGATCGAGCTCCCCTGCCCCTGATGAAAGCTTGACACCTCCGTCACCCAAATCACTGCTGAGACCTATGCCAAGAGTTTCTCCAAGTCCGACAAGAGAAAACATCAGCACCACACGATCATCGTCCGGTGTATCTTCAGCCCGAAGCTCTATGGCCCAGCAGTCTGGATGATAGACAATACCGATTGAAGAACGCACTGTCTCGTCAGTATCGAGAGAATGCGTAATATCGCCTTCCAGGTAAATGGTCTTTGTCAGTCTTGTCTGAAGGGCGGCATTTATTTGATCTATCTCGGTCTCTTTTTCGTACCGGTATTCAAGAAAGAACATGTCTCCCCGATTGGAGGTATACCTGCTATACAAATCATACCTGGTGATTCCTTTTCCGTACACACTGTAGTCTGTCTCGTACTTTAACTGCCAACGTGGTAAGGGATACATATCGAGCGTAAGAGCAATGTCGGAAAAAGGCCGACGCTTGTCATCTGGGCCAACCGTATCTCGTCTGGCCTCCCGGACATCATAATTCTGTGTAACTTTCAGGAAGCCAAGATATCGCTGCAACAGACTCCCTTCCGTATCTGTTCCGCCAGCCCAGAAAAAATTATTCACCCCATACCTGAAAATATTTGTCCTGGTGAGTGTATCCACACTATCAATGTCCGGAAGCTCATCCTGCTGATTGACCGAGATATAGGCGTACTCCAACTCTGGACGGATTGAATGCCTGAGCCATGAATAGCGTCCAAAACCGCCTTGATAATCCCGGGACAGGGTGGTTGCAATTTCTCCTTTCACATCCCATGAAGACCTGATCTGACTGCTGTCCGGCTCCCAATCCCATCCTGAACCATGTGCGTCAATACTATACAAAGTCTCTCTTACGCCTGTTGACAGGGTTCCTTCAATCATTTGACCCAACGGCAAAGGCGAAACAATACGGGGATGGAGATCCAAGCGGTTTTGCCCAATTCCCTCTTCCGGGTAATAATTCACATAATTCCCATTCCAGGTGAGATGCAGATCAGAACCAGGGATATTCATTACACCATCGTACACAAGGCGAGGTAACGTGTTAATTTCCGTCCCAACTATAGTGTCATCGTCTTTATCATTATCATCCACGCCGACCAGCTGGCCACCAAGAAAGGAGGAGCTGAATGTTTTACTTATATTGAGCGTTGAAGATCGATATGGCAGCGTCTGTTCATCAAGGCCGCGATTGAACTGGTTTAAAAATGTCCTGCTGCTCTCATCAAAACCGACGATGCTGCGTTCGAATTCCTGGAGATAATCACGGTCAGACACCAGATCAACATCAAGTTTGGCGTTCAAATTATTACCAAAGTCATGGTCGATTTTACCTCGTATCCAGTAGCGATGCTGCTCTGTCCGCAGGTAGCCATCGTCTTTGTAGTCATCACCGATCTCATCTTCAGTCTTGTCATATTGATACGAAGCAGCCATTTTCCCCTGGGAATCATAGTCAGCGACATACCGCATTTCCACTCCAGAGGTCATACCTCTCTTGGCAAGATATCCTGGATACAGGGTTATATCTGTACTCGGAGAGATGTTTATAAAATATGGCGTGATGAGTCCTGTGCCGTTACGGGTTGACTGCGAAAACTCAGGTAAGAGAAACCCTGTTTTTCTTTTTTGGTATATAGGGAAAGCCAGGTAGGGAGAATAGAAAACAGGAATTTCCTTAACCCGTAGTACTGTATGCTTAAAAACCGCTATGCCTTCCGTTTTGACCGTTGCTTCTGAAGAGCTGAATCTCCATGGTGATGATTTCCCTTCTTCAAGAGGACAGGTGGTAAATGAGGCGTTTTCGAAATGATAGGTTATTGGTCCGGTCTTCTCTGCTTTGTCTCCGGTGAAATGCAGGTTTGAGTCAGGGATGTAAAGGGTGGTATCGGTGAGTGTGGCAGTCTCATCATACAGATTAAACACCGCTTCTTCTGCCACCACATTCTCATTTGCCGATTGCATGGACAGGTTTCCACGGGCACGCACAGTTCCCTTGTCAACATTATATTCTACCCAGTCAGCCTTGATCACCAGACCACTGCCCCCTTCCCCTTCAACACGCTTCATGACAACACTTCCCTCGCCAATCACAATCTGCGGCTTGAGCTGACGGGTAATCCTGTCGGCGGTTATCTCCCAGGGAAGACTGCTTGCATCTGCAGCGAGTGAGAGGGTGCTACCAATCAGAAGACAAAGGACAGAGGACAGAAGACAAAAAGATGCCGGATGTTCTCTGATTAAAAACTTCGGCAGTCTCATCTAGCAGAATTCCTTATGCAGGCAAAGACGGCGTTTCAACTTTTTATTCCTTTCCTACTCGAAGCACTGCTCCAGTACTTCCAGAAGTGACCATCTTGGCATACCTGGCGATATATCCGGTTGTGATCTTTGGTTCAGGAGGCCGCCAGGACTCTTTACGCTTTGCAAGCTCGGCATCATCTACCTTCAGCTCCAGCAGCTTATTCGTGATATCCACAATAATAGTATCTCCCTCCTGAACAAGGGCAATAGGGCCACCTACGGCTGCTTCCGGAGAAACATGGCCGATACAGGCACCCTGCGTACCGCCACTGAAACGACCATCAGTAATGAGGGCAACACTTTTACCGAGCCCCATACCAATGATGGCAGATGTCGGAGAAAGCATTTCCGGCATCCCAGGGCCGCCTTTGGGGCCACAATAACGGATAACAACGACATCTCCAGACTTAATCTTCCCGCCCAGGATTGCCGACTGTGCCTCTTCTTCAGAGTCAAATAGACGGGCCGGACCACTGTGGCTCATCATCTCTTCTGCCACTGCTGACTGTTTGACGACTGCTCCATCCGGTGCAAGATTACCATACAAAACGGCAATACCGCCTACCTTATGATATGGATTATCCACCGGCCTGATTATTTCCCGATCCCGAACTTCAGCCCTGTTCAAATTATCTCCCAAAGTCCTACCAGTAACCGTCATTACATTCTGATGAAGCCCAGCCTTGGTGTTGAGCAGCTCCCGCATAACAGCCTGAACACCTCCTGCTTCATTAAGCTGCTGGAGGCTGTGTGAGCCACCCGGAATCAAGCTGCAGAGATGAGGAACCCTGCTGCTGACCTCATTAAATGTCTCCAAAGGAAGATCCACTCCAGCCTCGCCGGCTATTGCCGGAATATGGAGCACGGTATTTGTTGAACAGCCTAGAGCCATATCTACAGCCATGGCATTTTCAAAGGCTTCGCTTGTAGCAATATCCCGGGGCCGAATATCTTCATGGAACAAATTCATAACAGCCATACCTGCCTGTTTCGCCAGCCTGATCCTGGCTGCAGCCACTGCCGGAATAGTCCCATTCCCTGGAAGGCCAAGGCCGAGAGCCTCTGTGAGACAGTTCATGGAGTTAGCGGTAAACATCCCAGAACAGGAACCGCATCCGGGGCACGCCTCATCTTCAAGCTCCTCCAACTCCGCCATGGTCATCGTTTTTGCCTTCACACGCCCGACACCCTCAAAAACACTGACCAGGTGAACATCATTCCCCCGGAATCTTCCGGTGAGCATGGGGCCGCCACTCACCATGACTGCCGGGATATTAAGGCGAAGCATGGCCATCAGCATGCCAGGAACAATTTTATCGCAGTTTGGAATGAGGACCATGGCGTCAAAAGGATGGGCCTGTCCCATGATCTCAACGGAATCGGCAATGATCTCTCGACTGGCCAGGGAATACTTCATCCCCTTGTGGGCCATGGCAATTCCATCACAGACACCTATCGTGGCAAAAGAGATTGGTGTTCCACCAGCCATGCGTACACCCGTCTTGACTGCTTCGGCTATTTTATCAAGATGTATATGACCGGGAATTATTTCATTATGAGCATTTGCCACACCAATCAATGGCCGGCTTATCTCTTCATTGGTATATCCCATTGCTTTAAAAAGGGATCTATGCGGTGCCCGTTCCAACCCTTTAGTTATTGAATCACTTCGCATTATTCTCCTCGTATTGAGTTCATTGGGTTATTGAGTTGTTGAAATTCTGTTAAGCACAATAACACTACAAACGCTACAAACGCAAGCACTTGAAAGGGTCATTTTTCCATTCTGGTCCAACGGGTGTCAAGGTAAAACTGATAAAACTTTATCATGCAGATTGCCAATGCTTGTATTAATACAATTTTCCTGGTATTTACAACCAGCTACGCATATTTTTCATGCATTAAATAGAGGAAAATCGAGAGCATCTTTTCAGGATACCTTTTTTAAATGAAATATACCTTTGGTCCCGTTAACTCCAGGCGACTTGGGCTTTCACTGGGTATCGACCTGCTTGCCGACAAAACGTGCAGCTTCAACTGTATTTACTGTGAGATAGGGGCATCGCCTCGTGTCACTTGTGACAGAAAGGAATATACGCCTACGGCAGAAATAATTGCCGAAATTGACCGTGTTATTCGTAACCAGTCAGGGTCAAAACCTATTGACGTATTCACTGTCACCGGTAATGGCGAACCGACTCTGCACAGCGGCCTCGGGAAAATCATTCACCACATTAAAGAAAAAACAGATAAACCGGTTGCTGTCCTGACCAACGGTTCCCTGCTGCATCGAGCTGATGTCCGTAAAGATCTTTTTGAAGCCGATATAGTTATTCCTTCTCTAGATGCAGCCCTGGAGGGCAGCTTTCGGAAAATCAACCGGCCGGCCCCATGCAATACACTCGGTGAAATTATTGAAGGGCTAGTTGTTTTTTCTCAAGAGTTTACAGGGAAACTCTGGCTGGAGATACTTATTGTAAAGGGTATAAATGATACCCCGGAAGATATCCTTGCGTTACAGAAGGCCGTTACCAAAATAAAACCGGACATGGTACAGCTCAATACTGTTGCTCGGCCGCCACTGGAAAAATATGCACACCCTGTCTCCCAAAAAGAATTGGAGCACATAGCTGAAGAATTACCTGGGAAAGTAGAAATAATAGTCGACTTTTCCCAGAAGAAAAAAGAACACACCCGAAACGCAAATGAGCCGGAAATCCTTCACGTCCTGCAACGAAGGCCGTGTACAGCTTCCGACATTTGCGAAGCCTTGAATCTCGATACGGATTCAACGGAAAAGGCCCTGCTGCATCTGGAAAGATCCGGAAGCATAACCAAAACAGAGCATCAGGGACGGAAATATTACTCTGCATCGTAAAGCCCACAACTATGGGATGCAGCAACTGAAATGAAGGCATTGGACTTATAAAAGCTTCCTTTATAATCAAGGACTTGTATAAGCCCGATTGCCGTCGGTCCACCCTGAGACATTTTCGAACAGGGTGGAATGAATGTAAGGAACATTATGACCGAAAAAAACAAAAAGACAACACCTGAAGAAACAGACAGTCCTGAAAAGCCAAAATCGAAACAGAGTACGAGAAAACCACGAAAACCGACAAAGCCGGCTGCAGCGAAAAGCAAACCTCGTCCACGCAAAGCTGCTCCTAAAAAAAGTGTGCCAAAAAAGAAGGTAACAGCTGAACCGGCAGACACTCCAGCAAAGCCTGAAGCAGCAAAGAAAAAAGAAGAAGCCAAACAACCTGCAAAAGCTTCTGCTGCGAAAAGGAAACCCCGTCCGCGGAAGACAGCTCCTAAAAAAAGCGAGCTAAAAAAAGCGGCGGCAGCTGAACCGGTCGCCTCAACCGCAAAGGCAGAAACAGCAGAACAAAAAGAAGAGGCCAAACAACCTACAAAATCTTCTGCTGCGAAAAAGAAACCCCGTCCGCGGAAGACAGCTCCTAAAAAAATCGAACCCAAGAAAGCGGCTGCAGCTGAACCAGCCGACTCAATCGCACAGCCTGAAGTAGCAGAGAAAAAAGAAGAAAGAAAACAAGCTGCAAAAGCTTCTGCAGCAGGGAGGGAGAAATCACGTCAGC
>JAUWDC010000169.1 GCA_030608985.1 Desulfobia sp.
AAACAGAACGACTATGCATGATTTGACAGTTGCCATGTCTCAAATATAACCTGTTAAAAAACGTTATATGTACTGTAGAATAAAAAAAGGGTGCATCCAAATGGATCACCCTTTTTCATACTGTATATTTTGTAACTATTCAGCGACATTCCGGTAAAATTGCTAAAACCACCGGACTGTAACTGTTCTGATGTGCTCCAGATTCGTGCAAGCATGCCGCCGAATCTATAGTTTATCTATGTGAGGCGGCCTGATCGTGCGAATATGGGGTGCAGCTGAATAGTTACTATATTTTTATAGTCTGCTTGAGACGGTAATGCGTAAACACTAAAAGCTCAATAACACACAGCTCAATGAACTCAGCAAACTCAAATTTTTGGTAGATTTTTGGTCGCTTCGGCAATGGCTTCTTCCGGGTAGTCATAATTGTGCAGATCACCGGAGAAAAATTTGTCATAGCTTGAAAGATCCAATAGGCCATGGCCGGAAAAGTTAAAGAGAATAGTTTTGGGATCATTGAGATCTTTGGTTGCCTCTATGATGGCTCCCCGGATAGCATGGCAGGTCTCGGGTGCAGGAATGATCCCTTCAGTCTGCGCAAACAATTTGCCAGCCTCAAAACATTCCAACTGATGAACACTGATAGGATCAACGAGTTTTTCACGAACCAGTGCTGAAAGAATAGGAGACATGCCATGGTAGCGGAGGCCACCTGCATGAATGCCTGGTGGAATAAAGTCGTGGCCGAGTGTGTACATATAAAGAAGGGGTGTCAGCTTGGCAACATCTCCAAAATCATATGCGTATTTCCCTCGGGTCAGGGTTGGGCATGAAGCCGGTTCTACGCCGACGAAACGAATATTTTTACCTTCCAGCTTATCGGTGAGGAAAGGTGTCATTATACCAGCAAAGTTTGAACCGCCCCCGCAACAACCTACTATCACATCCGGATATTCTCCGGCAATCTCCATCTGTTTTTTGGTTTCAAGGCCAATAATGGATTGATGCAGGATAACATGGTTTAAAACAGAACCGAGGGCATATTTTGTATCATCTCGTGTTGCTGCATCTTCAAGAGCTTCACTGATGGCAATCCCGAGAGAGCCTGCAGTGTCAGGGTGTTCGGCTAGGGTTTGACGGCCAAATGCAGTGTCTTCACTTGGACTGGCAACAATTTCAGCACCATACGTATTCATCATGCTTTTTCTGTATGGTTTCTGGTCAAAGGAGACACGTACCATATAGACTTTACATTCAAGGCCGAATTTATGTGTTGCAAAAGCAAGGGCACTTCCCCATTGTCCAGCACCGGTTTCTGTTGAAAGTCTTTTTACACCCTCTTTTTTATTGTAGTAAGCCTGGGCAACAGCACTGTTTGTCTTATGGCTTCCAGAGGGAGAAACGCCTTCATTTTTGAAGAAAATTTTTGCCTTCGTTCCGAGTGCTTGCTCCAGCTTGTCGGCTCTCACAAGAGGGGCAGGGCGCCAGATTTTATAGATATCCTGCACTTCTTCTGGGATGTCAATCCAGCTGTTTGGGCTCATCTCCTGCTCTAAAAGGCCCATGGGGAAGACCTCGGCAAGTTTTTCCGGAGCCATCGGCTGCTTCGTTTCAGGATCAAGCGGTGGTTGAAGCCCGTTTGGGATATCGGGTATAACGTTATACCATTGGGTTGGCATCTCGCTTTCATTTAGAATTATTTTTTTCTGGTTCATACTTTCTCCTTATTGTTACTTCATTTGAAATAGGGTAAGCATCCAACAGCTTTCAGGCCTGAATTGTGTAAGTAAAGAGATCTCATTTTAATGATATTGATTAGCGTTAGACAAATTACCCTGAATTACGTTCTGTGTCAAAATCAAAAAAGTATAGTAACTGTCCAGGAGCACCCCATCTTCGTCCATTGTGGCCTTCTCGAATAGCACCAGTATACTTCGAAGTCTCAGGTAAGCGAGGAACGAGACTCCGAATGAACGAATATGAAGCACTCCTGAATAGTCACAGCGCGTAATTAAGTGTCATTTGTTGCTCAACCAGAATAGTTACAAAGTATAATGGTGGAGGACGTTAAAGAGCATCTGCCATTGACAAAGGCGACCCCCTGGGATATCTTGGAAAGCTTTCTTTCTCAAAGGATATATGGATACTATGCAGGATATACTTAGACAGAGTTTAGAGAATTCAATTAAGGCAAAAGAAGATTTTGTCAGCAGCCAGGAGCAGAACCTTCTCCTTCTTGTTGATGTGCTGGTTGCTTCTTTTCAATGCGGCGGCAAACTGCTCCTTTTTGGCAATGGTGGAAGTGCGGCTGACGCCCAACATCTTGCTGCAGAATTTGTCAATCGTTTCCTGATAGACAGAAAGCCGTTACCAGCTCTTGCGCTTACAACGGACAGCTCTATCTTGACCAGCATAGGGAATGATTTTTCTTATGACGATATTTTCTCCAAGCAGATTCACGCCTTAGGAAAAAAAGAGGATGTTGCATTGGGAATATCAACCAGTGGAAACTCTCCTAATGTGGTCAATGCCATACAAGCTGCCAGGGAAATTGGTATGCATACAGCAGTATTGACAGGAGGGAATGGAGGAAAACTCGCCTCCGAGGCAGAGCTTGTATTAAATGTCCCCAGTGATAAAACGCCTCACATACAGGAAACACATATCTGGATTGAACATATGTTGTGCTGGCTTGTCGATGAACGTATGTTTGGAAGTTTGGTAAATGAATAGTTACAGTTGGGCGTTTTGCTAAATTATTAAACCCTACTTGAATAGTTACAATGAGTAAATCACAGTCTATTGACTTTTCTGGTCTTAAAACATATTCGATTCACGATCGTTTCAGTAAAGTTACGGTCGAGAATTTCGCCAAACCTCTTGGGCCAGGGGCAAGTATTAAAGATTTGCTTGAATCACTGCCAGGTCAATTTGCCGGCGTTGAATTTCCTGAATTTATCGATCGTTTGGCCACATCTCATAAATCCGGTAAGTCAATTGCTGTGGGAATGGGAGCACACGTTATAAAAGTTGGATTAAATCCTGTGATTATTGACCTGATGGAAAGAAAGGTTATCACCTCCATTGCTCTTAATGGAGCCGGCATAGTCCATGATACTGAAGTGGCCATGGTTGGCAGAACTTCTGAAGATGTCGGTTCTGTTCTTGGAACGGGAGAGTTTGGAGCTGCCAGGGAAACAGGTGAAGCAGTTAACGAGGCAATTGCCTTGGGTGCTCAAAAAGATATTGGGCTAGGGAAGGCTATGGGTGAATTCCTCGATAAGCAGAATTTCCCGTATAATAATATGAGCCTCCTGGCGGCAGCATATCGCCTGAATATCCCGGTAACAGTTCATGTTGCAGTGGGGACAGATATTGTTCATATTCATCCCTCTGCCGATGGTGCGGCCATAGGCAAGACCACTTTTCTTGATTTTAAAAAGTTTTGTGGAATTGTCAGTAACCTTGAAGGTGGAGCATATCTTAATATTGGCTCAGCAGTATTATTGCCCGAGATCTTTTTAAAAGCTTTAACTGCGGTCAGAAATCTTGGCCATGTGGTGAATAATTTTACCACTGCCAACTTTGATTTCCTGAGGCATTATCGGCCAATGACTAATGTGGTAAACAGACCAACAGCAAGTGGCGGAAAAGGGTATAATTTTACAGGGCATCATGAATTGATGATCCCCCTTTTGGCCGCTTGCTTATTAGATAGGCTGGCAGAATAAAACAGAACAAGTGTCTAAAGTGTCTCTAGTTACAAGTGCCTCAAGTTAAGGACGTATCTGATCAGATTAAGTACCGATACTTTAGGCACTTATAACTTTAGCTCACTTCACACTTTAGGGTTAATATTGTATCCCTTTCGAGGGGTACCCAAAAGCCGGGCCTCTGGACCCGGAATTTTAATAAATACGGGAAACAGGAATTACAATGCAGAAACTTATTAAGATCGGCACGCGGGCGAGCTTGTTGGCTATGGCTCAAAGTACCAATATTAAAAATCTTATAGAAAAACAATATCCTGATGTAACGGTTGAATTGATGAAGATTGTAACAAAAGGAGATAAAATTCTTGATGTCCCGTTGGCTATGGTTGGCGGAAAGGGTCTTTTTGTTAAGGAGCTTGAAGATGCCATCCTGCAAAACGAAGTTGATCTGGCAGTTCACAGCATGAAAGATGTTCCCGCAGAGCTGCCTGATGGTCTTCATCTTGGCATAATTACCAAAAGGGAAGATCCTCGTGATGCCTTCATTTCCAATGACTATAAATCTTTTGCTGAATTGCCGGCAGGAGCAAAGGTAGGAACGAGTAGTCTGCGCCGCAAGGCACAACTCGGACTATTGCGAAAAGATTTG
>JAUWDC010000003.1 GCA_030608985.1 Desulfobia sp.
GCAAAAGTAGTATTTCTCACAGGAATTTTAGGTTGATAATTGTAAAAAAAGCAGTGGCAAGGTTAACCATTTAAGTAAAACGGCAAGTTGAGCTTCTTCCTGAATCATTATATTTTGAGATATTAAATATTTTGTCAAAACTTGCACAATCAGCATATCTGGTTGCGCTGAATTCTTGCAGATTATCTATAAAATCTCGGGTGTGAAACTCACGACATCATCGATTTTTTCAGCACAGCACAGCAGCATTACAAGACGATCTATCCCCAGGGCTATGCCAGCAGCAGACGACATAGCACCCAATTCCTCAAGAAATATTTCCGGCATGGGGCCGGGAATCCCACCATTTTCCCTGCAGAGTGTCTGTTCTTTTTCAAATCGCAGACGCTGTTCTATTGGATCCGTAAGCTCACTGAAGCCATTGGCCAGTTCAATCCCATCAATATAGAGTTCAAAACGTTCGGCAATAGAGGGATCATTCCTTTTCAATCGCGCCAGAGATCCCAGGCCAGCGGGATAATCATACAGAAAAGTGGGAACCTTCCTACCAAGATGAGGTTCCACATACTCAACCAGGGTTTCATCAAAGATATTCTCTGCCAAGGCAGCGTCGCTTGAAATAGTTGCGTATTGAGAAAAAGCATCTGCAACTGTCACCCTTTGCCATGGGTCATCTACAGCAGACAAGCCTCCAGAGGGAAACTGCAGTGCCAATCGTTTCACGAGAAATCTGAGCAACTGCTCACAGTCATTCATTAACTGGAGATAATCGCTATCCCGTTGATACCATTCCAGCATTGTAAATTCAGGGAGATGCCGCTTGCCGCGTTCTTGGCCCCGAAAGCACTTACAGATCTGGAAAATTCGGGGATGTCCTGCGGCCAACATCCGCTTCATACATAATTCAGGGGAGGTCTGCAGATACCAGTCTGCGGATCGTATTGGCTCAATGTGAGCTTCGGGAGCAAGACAGGGAAGACGAACGGGAGTTTCAACCTCAAGATACTCCCGCTCGATAAAAAATTTTCTAACTGACTGAATGATGGATGCCCGCTGCCAGAGGCTATTTGGGGGCAACTGATCAATCGGCATGCAGAAGGATCATTTTTACTCTTTGACCCGCGTCATATAGTTACCAGTCCGGGTATCAATCTGGATTCTGTCACCTTCCTCAACAAATGGAGGAACCTGTAGTTGGTAGCCTGTTTCCACAGTGACCGGCTTGGTATCGGTACCACTGGTATCCCCTTTTGCCCAAGGGTCTGCACGTACCACCTCAAGATTCACAGAATTAGGCAACGTTACACCTATGGGACGATCCTTGAAAAGAAGGACCTCAACATCCATATTATCAAGCATGAATCTGGTATCATCCCCTAATTGATCAGCCATTATCACTATCTGGTCATAACTTTCATTATCCATAAAATTATATTCATCACCCTGGGAATAAAGATACTGCATGGTCCGCTCTTCCAGGGGAGCTTTCTGGAATTTATCATTAGAGCGGTAAGTCTTACTAAAGGCATTGCCGGTAACCATATTTTTCAACCGACACCGATACAACGATTGTCCCTTTCCCGGTTTGGAAAATTCAAAGTCAGTAATGACATAGGGCTCACCGTCAATCTCTACTTTTAAACCTTTTCTTAAATCCGATGCTGTGTACATAAGGAAACTCCATTATAGAACGTTACTATTCTTTCCAAAAAAATATATGCTCTCTCTACTCGAAGAACGGTCTTTTTTCAAGCAGTTACAATCTCTTTTTTGCTGACAGCTTCGGCTTTAACACGATCCAGCAGCCCTGCGAGGACCGGCTTGACATTTTCCCGCAAGTCCCCGGCAACGATTATAAAAAGGAGATCGTCCCCCGGCTGAAAACGCCCTGACTTTGCCTCGATAATGATATCAAATATTCCCTCTTCCTTTAAAAAATCCTGCCTGATGGCTTCAATTTTTTCATAATCCGGCGTAACTTCAAGAGACTCCACTTCCTGTCTGTCTTTTCTCGACCATGCCCGCACCACCCCATTATGAACAAGAAGCATACCCACATTCTGAGCAAATTCCGGGTCTTCCTTCATCTTAGCTATTGTTTCTGATATATTCATTTTTCACCTGTATGATAGTTTTTAGTTACAAACAAAGACAACCACGTGCTGCAACATAAAAAGCCGCATTGAATATTCCTAAGATATACTATATACAATCTTCTCATACGTTTTAGAAGTACGTTAATAGAAGTCTGCCGATAAAGACTACAGGACTCCCATGACAGAGATAACCGGGGCATCGAGAACCTGGGAAATATTTTCAAACTTGGATCCCGAAGAAGTATGCTCGAGGACGAATGTCCTCTATGATAAAAAGAGCGGTCTATACTCTATTTCCTCCTTCAGCCAGACTTTTCATGTCGACTGCCGTCAACAAAAGGTATCCAGCAACAGCCAGGTTGGGAAGTATCTCCTCGGATTTACAGATTACTTTTTCGATCTATCTATACTCTGGTATCTTATTGGAGCCCAAGATATACCCCTATCAGGAAGGATGGTAAAACCTGCGGAAATTGAAGGTGGTCAGATATTTGTTAAAGGAGCCCATATGTTGCCACTTGAAACGATTGCTTCTCAATACAATGATAACCCGAACGATTTTTTGGAGCGCTGCAGTCAATTTGGCGGAAAAAGGCTCACTCTTGGTGACGTATCAGCAGAATTCCATCCGTTCCCCAAGATTCCAGCAACGTTGATTCTCTGGTTTGGAGATGAAGAGTTTCCACCCGATGCCCAATTCCTTCTTGACTCTACCTGCACCAAACATTTATCAACAGACGTCCTGTGGTCGCTTGCAATGGTAAACTGCCTGAGTTTGCTTCAATCTCTGTGATATTAAATTAACCCGAATCCATTTCAGAACTGATATAGATTTTATTCTGCAATATCTATTTATTGGCTTGGTTGAAGAGCAGGGCAAGATTAAGCCTGTTTCCAGTTCCTGTTTTGGCATATATTGAGCTGAGGTGTGCTTTTACTGTCCTTTCCGAGATGTTGAGATTATAGGCAACTTCGAGGTTGGATTGTCCCTGTGCCACCACTTCTGCAATTTCATGTTCACGGGGGGTCAGGCTTTCCAGTTTGTGGTGGGATGGTTTTGTCGCTGCTGTACCTTCGGCCTTGGCAACGGTCTCCCGAATCAAACGCTGCATTACTGCCTGGCCGAGCCAAACTGATCCAGACAGCACAACACGTACTGCTTCATTTAACCTTGGCGGAGAAATATAGGTATTGGCATAGCCGACGATTCCCTGTTTCAAAAAAGCGAATCCTTCCTCTTCATCAGGGCGATCACTTAAAAGAAAAATTTTACATCCAGGAGCTGCTTGACGAATGTCAGCCATTATATCGGTGGTCACCATGGAACGGTGCAAAAGTATCAGACCTGTATCTGTCTTGACACACTTTTTCTTTATCTCCGTAATTGTATCGGCATGGACAATATTTTTGCCAGTAAGGAGTTCCTGCCACCTTTTTCTAATTTCCACGTCTGCACTGCACAGCAGGATTGGCATAGCTATCACCTTTCGCGCAATGCCGTATACTTTGCCCGCAAAACAGGCTTGAGAAGATAGGATAGGATCGTCTTTTTCCCGGTGAGGACATCGACAGATACTATCATTCCTGGGATAATGGGCAGGGGGTTGGATTCCGTTCCGAGATAATTTGTCTTGGTCCTCAGTCTGACCAGGTAATAACTGTTCCCCTGATCGTCTGTTATGCTGTCCGCGCTTATATGTTCCAGCTGTGCTTTCAGACCACCATATATTGTAAAATCATAGGCGGTAAACTTAACCATGGCCTCTTGGTCTGGTCGTAAAAAAGCAATATCTGAAGGTTTTATTTTTGCCTCAATAAGCAGTGTATCTTCAAGAGGAACAATTTCCATAAGATCCATTCCCGGCTGAATAACACCTCCAAGTGTGTTCACCAGAATTTGATTAATTGTACCATTAACAGGGGAACGTACCAGTGTCCTTTTTAATCGATCCTCCAGGGCAACAGATGAAGCAGAAAACCCCTCAAGCTTCGCCAGTACATCGTTAAGCTCTACCTTTGCCTTATTGTGAAAGGCCAGCTTTTCTTCTTCTAAAGCTATTTTTGTTTCCTGTAGTTTTGATTTGGCCTTGGGAATTGACAGTTCAATTGCTTCAAGCTGGCCAAGCATTTCACTCGCCTGACGTTCTAACCGCAACACTTCAACCTCTGAGACAGCACCCTGGCTAACCAACGGCGCAGTCATTGCGAGCTCTTTTTTAATCAAAGCATATGTCCGATTAAGCTCTCCTCTCTTGGCCTTGAGTTCTTTCAACTCCTGGTTCCTCTGGATAATCTGTTCCTTAAGGATAGCCAGGGTTGATTCTAATTCTTTTTTCCGTGATTGAAACAACTCCTGCTCCCGGACTACAGCCTCCATACGTTCAGTGGCAACTTCGTCCGGAACGATGAAAGATGTGTTATCCGCCTCAGCCTGTAAACGTGCCGCCTTTGCCCTATGGGAAAGATATCTCTGGCGATTTTCCTGGAATGACGATGAAAAACGGGTTTGATCTATTTTCAACAGCAACTGGCCTTTTCTTACCATGTTGCCAACGCCAACAAGTATTTCCGAGAGGATGCCCCCTTCAAGATTCTGAACTACCTGAATATGACCTGATGGAATAACTTTCCCATCTCCCCGGGTCACTTCATCAATTTCAGAAACTGCCGCCCAGAAAATCGCGATAATAAAAAGGCCCAGTACCAGCCACAGAATGATGCCGGCTTTCCTGGGACTCTGAGCGAGAATAGACGCCCGGATATCTGTTGAGTAATCAACATCAGACGCAGGCATTCGGCGAAAAATCTCTGTTAATTTGATCTTTCCTGGTGCAGGATTATTTTTTTCTGACAACAGGACTGCTCCTCTTGTTACGTAACAATTTAGGTAGGGCTGTAAAATTTGCTTTTTGCTATACTGTAACTATTCAGCAGTGCTCCAGATTTACACAAGCAGACTGGTGAACTATAGTAGGCTATGTGATCCAGTCTGATCGTGTGAAGATGGGGTGCTGCTGGATAGTTACTCCTCTTACAAGTTAAGCTGTCCACTCCTCAAAGCTTCCAGGACTGATTCTCTCGGGCCATCAGCAACGATATTGCCGCTATCAAGCACTATAACACGATCTACCAGCGACAGCATTGAAGCTCTATGGGTAATAAGGATAAGACTTTTTCCCTCAAGTATTTCCTGCAGTCTATCCTTAATGCGCAGTTCGGTTCTGTTATCCATGGAACTGGTTGGTTCGTCAAGAATCAGTAGTGGAGGATCGAGAAGAATTGCTCGTGCAAGGGCGATACACTGTCTTTGTCCTCCGGACAAATTTCGCCCCTGTTCCCCTACCTGCAAATCGTACCCCATCGCATGTTTTTTGACAATTTCCGCCACCCCGGCAAGCTCTGCAGCTTGAAGGATCAGATCATCATCAATATCTCGTGTTCCCAGAATAATGTTTTCGCGAACACTTCCCCGGAATAGCGTGACATCCTGAGATACATAGCCTATACATCGGCGAAGTTCTGCCGGATCAATTTGCCTGATATCAGTGCCATCCATGCTGATCATGCCACTGCCCGGCTCATAGAGACCAAGTATCAATTTCCCCAATGTTGTTTTTCCGGAACCAATTGGACCAACGATACCTACTCGCTCACCAGCACTAATTTCTAAGGAAATATTTTTTAATGTTTCCGCTGACTGCTCTGAATAAGAAAAGGTAACGTTTTTCAATTCGACAACGCCATCAAATCGCATTCTATGGAGAAAAACCTTTCCGGGTGGTCGTTCTACCGGTAAATTCATAATGTCGTTTAAAGTGCCCAATGCCGCCCTGGCGCGATGAAATCGCGTTATCAGGCCAACAACTTGTATCATTGGAGCAATTGCCTGTCGCGAAAGAATCATCAGCGCAATGAGGCCACCTTGCGAAAGATTTCCTGTTGATATTTTATAGACCCCACCTATGACGAGGGCGACAACAGCCATATTCTGAATGAGATTGGCAACATTACTTACAGAAGAAGAAAGAAATCTTGATTTGGCACTCCACTTGGCTATGTAACTGACCGATTCTTCCCACGCCCTCTGAATCTGGCTCTCTGCCCCAAGCATCTTTATGGTTTCCAGCCCGGTCAACCCTTCAACAAGAATGGCGTTTTTCTGGGCTGATGCCGCAAAGGACTTTTCAACCGCTTTTTTCAAAGGGATCTGAATGACTAAGGCGTAACTCAGTAACAGTATAATGGCAACTACGAGGATCAATACAAGGTTGCCTGATATATACCAGACGGCAAACAGGCCAAGAGCAACAAAGGGAAGATCTATAATGGCCGAAATGGCAAATGATGTAATAAAATCACGTATTTCTTCAAACTGCTGTAGATTTTTGGAAAAAGATCCTACGGACTGTGGACGAACTTCCATGCGCAGGCCAAGGACCTTTTCCATGAGTGAGGAGGAAATCTGAAGATTTGCTTTTTTCCCGGCCTCGTCAATAAAATATCCTCGAAGTCCCCGCATCAGGAGAAGAAAAAGGTAGATTATTGTAATACCTATAGAGAGTACCCAGAGAGTTTCAAAGGCATTGTTAGGAATGACCCTATCATAGACATTGAGAATAAAAAATGGACTTGCCAGACCAAAAATATTAATCAACAAAGAAGCGATAAGTACATCACGATACAGTTGCCAGTTCGAAAAGATTACTCCCCAGAACCAGCTTTTTGTGGAACGTGTATGGATATCATCCAGGGAGCGATCGGCAATACGGTATTTGGGCCGGACAAAAATAGCATAACCGGAGTACATTTCTGCCAATTCGTCCAAGGGAAGTTCAGTTTCGCCCATACCGGATTCGGGGAAAAGAACTTTCACCATTTCACTCTCATTTTTTTTTGACAAAACGACACATGCTTTTTTGTCTTTGAGCAGGACAATCGCTGGAAGTTCCATCTCCTTTATCTCTTTTAAAGGTCGTTGCAAGACACGGGACGAGAGGTCGGCGCGGCCTGCGGCTCGCGAGAATAGTTCCACTGTCAGGAGGCCATGCACGAGGGGCAGTCCTGTTTGTAAACTTGTCCGGGTGACAGAACGGCCATGCAGTTTTGCTATCAGCAAAAGACTGTCCAGGAGAGGATCAAAATGACTGTCGGCGCTGCTAACAGGTTTCCACTCTCCCTTCGGGTCTCTATTCATTTCTTTTTGCATCTGATCGTAACAACTCTCCATAAGTGACATTGACTAGTGAAATCACGCCACTTTTATTCATCACAAGATTATGATATTATTATGATAGTTAAATCAAACAGGGAAGTCCAATTTTTGATAAGAAAAAACAGAACGATTAGGCCCGCCCTACGACACACACTCTTACGGGAGTAATGCCATGCTGTATATCGAAAGGAATAAGGACGGTGAAATTGTAGGTCTTCGTAATAACCCCAGTGCTCAGGCCAATGAAAAAAAATCTGTGATAGATGAAGAAGTTCTTACTTTCCTGAATAAAAAAGCTGGAGATGAATCGTATTTACATTTGCTGTCTCTCTCTGACGTTGGAATAATACGCATATTGGAGGATCTTGTTGAACTCTTGATAAAAAAGAATATTCTCCTGTTAACCGAACTCCCCGCAGAAGCTCAGGATAAAATCAGGGAACGAAAGCTGTTACGTGATAAAATGTACAATGAGGATATTATGGTGGAAGATATTCTTTGATAAAGTCGTAAAAACTATAAATTAACCACAGAGCACACAGAGTTCACAGAGGTAACTGCTTGTAATAAAAAAGATTTCTCTGTGGTCTCTGTGCGCTCTGTGGTGAGAAAAAGACTTTTTCCGGGCCCTTAATTATTCAGCGGTTTGGGTGTATCAATAAAATATCCCTGTACAGCATCGATCTTTAAGCCCTCAAGCATTTTCAACTGAAACTCGCTTTCCACCCCTTCTGCTATGACGGCAACGTCGATACTATGAGCAACACTGCATAACGAACTAATAAAGAAAAGGCTGTCACTTTCTTCATCTTTAAGCTCCCGAGTATAGGCCCTGTCTATTTTCACATACTCCGGTTTAAGTGATTTCAAATAACCGAGGTTTGAAAAACTCTGGCCATAATGATCAAGTCCAAGACCATGGCCTGCCTGCCGAACCATAGTGCCAAATTTTTTGACCAGATCAAGGTGCTGGACAGCACTGAACTCTGCAAATTCAAAGATAATACGGGGCGCTTTGTCAGATAGGAGACCCAGCGATGACCTGGTCCAGTCAATAAACGAATTATCCAGCAATGATGTTGGTGAAATATTTACAGCTACTGTATCAATACCCAATTCATCTTTATTAATTTTCATAACCTCTTCGATGACGATCCGGTCAAGTGTTGAAACGAGATTTAAACGTTCTGCAAAAGGCATAAAGACACCGGCATTCAACAAATTGCCATCATCCCTGATGATCCGTGAGAACACCTCAATATGCAAGGTCTTTTCCCTCTCTGTTGCGCTCACAATTGGTTGAGAAAAAAGGGTAATCTTCCGATCACCTAAAGCTTTTGCAATGGCGGCCTTCCATTGCTGTTCACCCATTGGCGTCTCTTTACTGTCTTGAGTGAGATGGGTGACTTTCCAGCTATTTGGGCCCTGTTGCTGGGCGGTACGCAGGGCTAAATCAGCTTCAGACATCAACCTTTCAAGCGTTATGTGGAAATTATAGGTAACAACACCCACATGACCAATATTGTCAGAAAATGAAATCTCCTCTACTGTAAGTTTGCCTAATTCATTGACTATGGATTTTGCTATAGCTTCAGCATCCCAGGGAGAAGCATCCGGAACAAATACACCAAAATCTCCTCCCGATAGTCGCCGGGCCAATGCACAACTTGACGCCTCTTTTGTTATCGTGCGAAGCAACTGAGCAACTCTTTTGAGCAGCTCATCTCCAGCCTGAAAACCTCTCTGCTGATTCAACTTTTGCAGATCTTGTATCTGGACAAGCAGAATAATACCCTTTATGTCTTTTTCCGGGCTCTCGAGATAGGCATTTATCTGGCTTTCGAAATAGCGACGATTACCTAGACCTGTCAAGGGATCCCGATAAGCGAATTCACGCAACCGCTCAGCCACG
This sequence comes from Desulfobia sp., assembly GCA_030608985.1. GTDB lineage: Bacteria > Desulfobacterota > Desulfobulbia > Desulfobulbales > SURF-16 > Desulfobia. The sequence continues at coordinate 9,221 of JAUWDC010000003.1, forward strand.
CTGACTTGTTCTTCAAACATACTTTTAACTTTTAAGGTCATACGGTTCATGGCCTCAACAACTCGCCGAAGTTCATTTGTTCGAGGAAGTTGTTCTTGAACCTCATACTGCTTTCTGCACAGAGCATCAGCCTGTCGCTCAACACGTTTCAGTGGTCTGAGTAAAATTCGAAGTCCAAAACCACCGGCGACAGCAACAATTATTCCGGATAAGATATACCAAATGGTCATCCGTATCGCATTTTCCCACAAAGTCTTATACGCATACCCGGGATGGCTTTTCACGTAAATCGTTCCGACTTGAATCCAGCCTTTCATGATATTTGCTGTTGCATCTGGAGTTTCCAGTGGGACCCGCTGGATGAACCATGGGGGAACATTTTCAATTGTTACCTCGAGGGATTGTTTGAAAAGGATCTTCTGTTCAGTATCTTTGAGAATTATATCCGTATAATACCCTCGATCAAACACAGCATTTATAATTGTTTCCACCGCAGATATGTCATCTTGAGAAAAAAGTTGCGAAATAGATACTCCCAATGAAGTTGCTGTATCCTGGGCATGAGATTCCAGCTGATCCACAAGGAACGATCGGGTACTCTCAAGCTTTACCAGCCATGTTCCTGAAAAAAGCAGGATAAAAAGAATCAGAGTAAAAATAAGGAGTTGTCGGTAAAGTGTCATGTTTTTCACCAATTTTGATGGATTCGTAAAAACTATAAATTAACCACAGAGACCACAGAGAAATCTTTTTCATTACAAGCAGTTACCTCTGTGGTTTCTGTGAGCTCTGTGGTGAGAAAAATACTTTTTTCGAGTTTATCTTATTTGCTGTTCACCATTTCTTTCGGCATTTTCTCAAGCAAATCCTGCCACCGTTTTAGACGATTACTGCTTCCAATAAATTTACCTCGACCTCTTTGTTTGGACAGCCAGAGGCCAGTGCCATTAAAACTATATATTGGTAACAAATCCATCCGCTGTGATGCTGGAAGAACAGTATCAATTAAGTTATCCAGGACCAGAGGTTCAGCTCCAGGTTTACTGAAATAAGTTAGAACCATATGATGCTGGTCAAGCTTCAATGCCTTAACATAGGTAAGATTCAGCTTTTTTTCAGATACACCCATTGCAAGGAGAGTAAAATATTTAGAGAGGGAAAAGTCCTCGCAGTCCCCTCCCCCGCTGCCAAGAAACTCTATCGGTGTCGCCCAGTAATCATTTTCTCCCCAGTGATCGATATCATTGACAAACTCCATTTGATTGAAAAACCGATTCACCTTTTCTATTTTTTCCCAATCCGACACACTTTTATCTTCCATAACCATATTCTGCCACGCAATTACACGCAATCGTGCATCATTCCCGTACTTTTTGGCTGTTGCCTCCAGAGTTTCTTTGCCAACAGAAAAATTCTCGCCGGTCATGACAGGATCTGCAACGGACAGAACAAAAAGCAGGATCAATACGAATAGAAAATAAGGTTTATTTTTTTGAGACTTGGTCACTGTAAGCTATACAGGAAAAGACTTTTGAAGAACGTATACACCATACAGCTTATGGTTAAGACGGCTGGTGTATATCAGAGAAAACAAAGTAGAAAAAATATCTATTTTGTTTTGTATACTAAAGATGATTTTTTTAACTGCAGAAAACCAGGTAAGATTGAAGAAGAACGGCGATTCAGCCATTATCCATTATTCTTTAAGGATTCCTTATTCTTCTTTGCATCCTTTTTCAGATTATTATCATCCGGCCATTCCAGTTCAAGTGAATGAACGAGGCTTCCGATGCCGCTTAAGATCCTGCATTGGGCAAATAAACTAGCATAAGTGGCATCGGTGAGATCTTTTTTTGCATTTATAAACTCAGCCTTGGTATCCAGAACATCAAGCATTGTGCGCTTTCCAATATTCCATTGTTTGGTATACGCCTCTGCTGTTGCACCTGTGGATTCAACATATTTCTTTAATATCGAAATGTTCTTCTGGGCCACTTGATACGCCATCCATGACAGACGTATAGATTCGACAACCTGCCGGTGAGTATTGTCGCGAATTGCCCTCGCTTCGCACACTAAATGAAGTGTTTCTGTTATACGGGCGTCATCTTTTCCACCATTGAGCAAATTAAAGCGAAATCTTACCATAGCTTCAATTTCGTTTTTCCAATCGTTTGTATCAATATTATCCTCCCATGTTTTATCAATCTCCAGATCAATAACAGGAGAGTATGCACCCTGCGACACCCTGTATTGAGCTTTCCTGGCCTCCAGATCCGCCTGCGCTGATTTGAGTATTGGATGATTCTCGACAGCGTTCTGCTGCGCTTCCTCAAGTGTATCAGGGAGGGCGGAAACTAAATGGTCCGGAACAACTAAATCTCTGGGAAAATAATCTACCACTGCATGATAATTTGTTCTGGCATCAATTATATTTGTTTCCGTAACCAGCATGAAGGACTGGGCAAGAGCCAAACGACCTGAGACCTGATCGAGATTGGCTTTCTCATCCACGCCGGATTCACTTCTCAACTTAACCTGATCAAATATACGCTCATGAATTGCCAGGTTTTCTTTTGCAAGATTATGGATTACCTCGTGGCGAAGAACATTAAGATAGACTTCCGCTACCCTGAGAGCAACACTTTCAGATGTCCCCTGAAGCTGGAAACGAGCCGATTTCACCCGCTCTTCCTGCCTATTCACTTCGTTTACGGTTATGAATCCATTAAATATGTTCTGGCGGAGACTGAACTTAACTTCTCTTGGATCACTTGTTTCTTCATATTCACTCGGTGAAAAAATTTCATTTCTACCTATTCCTGCAGAAAAATCTAATGTAGGAAAGTAACCAGCTTTGGCCTGTTCAACCTCTTGAGTTCTGGCTAAACGGTTATGTTGTACAGCTCTTACTTGCGGATTCGTCTCAAGGGTATACTGTACTGCTTCATGCAGAGTTTCGGCATATGCATTTTGCACAAACGTTGTTATTCCAATAAACAATACAGACAAAACAAATCTTTTATTCATAACATCAATATCCTTTACAGATTAAGAAATATGGCAGGTCAAAACTCATGTTATAAGATGAATGTCCAACCAGCCAAAAGAAACAATTTATCTAAAGAACTATGATAACTATATAAAATTTAGGATATACATTACAAATTTTTTTTTCAAGAAAACGTACGACACATTTACACCCTTATAACTTTATTGATTGATCCTATGCTTGAAGTAATCTATGCTAAATAAAAAGCTTGAAGTCTCTGCTCATGATTTCAAGTCAATCTATAACCTTACAGAATGGCACGTTAAGCAATATATTCCATACAGTTAAGCCTGTTATCTAATCGTTACAAAAAGTTCTATGGAGAAAAGCATGAAACATTATCTCACTATTTTATTTATCCTACTCTTCGGATTTATATGTGCATCCTGCACCGGCACATCCGGTGTGAAAATTGCTGAAGAAAATTTTACTGAAGATTGCGGAGATAAGGACTGCACTAAAAAAAATAATTCAAAAGATGATTTTATAAAAGATGAATACCTAACAAAAGAACAAAAGAAAATTGTTAGAAAGCGAGCTGTAGAGCCTGACAGCCCTGATGAAATCAAAAAAATCTGGCGTCCTGTAAAATCTTCGGATGTGCTTTTTGAGTTTGATGAATTTATCCTTAAACCTGAAGGTCAGGATATAATGGATAAGGCTGTTGATATATTGAGAAAATATCCTTCTCTTAAACTGCATTTAAGCGGGCACACAGATAATCAAGGTTGTATGGCATATAATACCGAACTGTCCAAAAATCGTGTAGAAAGCGGCAAAAAATATCTTGTTGAAAAAGGTATTGATCCAGCTCGAATTTCAGTAAGCTGGTATTCCTCAAATAGGCCCATAGCCTCAAATGAAACATCTGAGGGCAGAAGCAAGAATCGACGCGTTGAATTTAAATTTGTCAAAGAATGAGTTGGTAGTCCCTTCTCTAACTTCAATATAAAAGAGAAGGGACTATCTGTTTCCCTCTACTATTTCCTCTGTCCCACAAAAATCCTTTAATCAAACGACACATCCCCCTTTTTCCCGAAGTAAATTGATTTTATTCAGTGGCTATCATGTACATGCCAAAATTTCTAGATTTTCCCTGTTGCAACTAGCGCTTTGAAAAATCGTTATATCTAGTACCAAGGTACAATAGACAAATAGCACTTAATTACATATACTTTTATAAAATGCTTACTACCCGTGGAAAAATCATCAAGGGAGATTCATCATGGCTGACAATAAACAAGTTTTAGAATCCTCAATAGTATCTCAAGAACCAGTAGGGAAGGTTTTCATTGTTTATGGTACGGCAAAGGCAATATCTTCTGACGGGACAACAAGAGCTCTTGCTCCAAACAGTGCAATCTATGCACAAGATAGAATCATTACCGAGAGTGATGGCAGACTCTCTATTGTTTTCAATGACTCCACTAATTCTCAATTAAACCTCGGGCGAATGAGTGACATTGTCATTGATGAAGATGTCTACAATACAGATACTGCAGACCTTGCTGAAGTGACCAGTGAAGTAGAAGAAATTCAGGAAGCTCTTTTGGCAGAAGGCTTTGATCCTACCACAGAACTAGCGGCTCCAGCTGCTGGCGATGCTGGTTCTGCTTCAGATGGCGGTGGCCATCCTGTCGTTTCATTTGAAGCAACAGGAGAAGTCGTTGTTCCAACAAGTGGTGCCGAGACAACAGGTGTCGAGAGAAGCTTTTTAGATCCTGTTGGTGGTCTTAATGAACCAGACATTCGTACTCCTTCATCTGAACAACTTGATATCAACGTTAACCTGTCAGCCAGTAGCGAAGCATATGAAGGCGGCCTTATCACCTATACTGTAACTTTATCTGATGCTGTCAAGAAATCATTAACGATCAATCTATCTAATGGTGCATCCATAATAATTCCTGAAGGTGAAACAACTGGCACGACCACTGTGAATGCACCAGCAGATGACCCTTATATCGATGCTGGTACTCTTTCTGTCAACATTGACAGTATCGAAGTTGGTGACGATCAGACTTATATAGTTGATAAGACCTTTGCAGTTACGAATATTACCGACACCATTGACCCGACCACCTTGACTCTGCAGGCTACTCCGACAGTTGAGGAAGGGGCTGATGGCATCATCTATACGGCGACAATCGACAATGCCTTTGACGCTCCGCCAACGGCTGATATGACTGTAACTCTATCAAATGGCCATTCGATTACCATCGAGGCAGGAGAAATCTCCGGCAGTATTACAGTGCCAGTACAGGAGGATGATGCCATAATCGATGCTGAAATTATTACCGCACACATCATCACAGTTGAAGGTGGCGATGAATTTGAACAGCTCACTGTTAATACTGAACCCGTTTCAACAACCGTTACAGACACCATTAACCCAACGACTGTGACCTTGACGGCACCCTCAACAGTTACCGAAGGAGTTCAAAGTCTTACCATCTATACAGCAACACTTGATAATGCCTTTAATGAACCATCGACAGAAGATATAAAAGTAGATCTGTCTAATGGTAATCAAATTACTATTAAGG
>JAUWDC010000271.1 GCA_030608985.1 Desulfobia sp.
CATGGCCAACTCATTTCTAAAGCAGTGACAGTGCCCGCCTATGTAATTAAAAAAAAGACATTAATCGCTTGTTTTATCTCTTTTTATGAGATAAAAAATATTTATGAAAACAATACTGACGCAACTTATCGACGATTTTCATGAGAGAAAGCTGCCTGCCTTGCTGAATAGAGAAAAAGAATCCCCATACATCCCAGGCAAGGCAAACGTTATTATCGGTATGCGCCGAACAGGTAAAACATTTTTTTGCTACCAGCAAATGCATAATCTATTGATGGCTGGTACAAAAATGAACACAATTTTTTACCTGAACTTTGAAGATGATCGTTTGCTTACATTCAAAGTAGAGGATTTTCAGACAATACTTGATGTTTACTATGGAAAATTTCCAGATAACCGCGACACAACATGCCACTTCTTCTTTGACGAAATTCAGCGTATTGACCAGTGGGAGATCTTCATAAGAAGGTTGCTTGACACAGAAAATGTCCGGGTGCACCTCACCGGGTCATCGTCAAAACTGCTCAGTTCCGAAATAGCCACCAGCTTGCGCGGCCGTAGTCTTTCCATAGAAATGTTCCCATACAGCTTTCAGGAGTTTCTTAACGCCGCTGAAATTTTCCAAAAGCCACCCACGCAATTTGGGGCAAAGACAGCCTCCAAGCTCCGCAAAGCTGCCACAGACTACCTTGAGACAGGAGGGTTCCCTGAGGTACAGAACCTTGAAACAGCTCTGCGTATCGAGGTGTTACAGGGGTATATCGACTCAGTCCTATTGAAAGACATCATCGAAAGACACAAGGTGAGCAATGTTACTATCCTCAAATACCTAGTTCGCCATCTCATGCATGCTTCCGGTTCCAAATTCAGCGTCAACAAGTTTTATAACACTATGAAAAGCATGTCGGTTAAATGCACAAAAAACAGTCTGTATAAATATCTCGACCACCTTACTGATGCTTATCTGTTCTACAGGGTGCCGATCCACACCCGCTCAGAAAAATCACGAATGCTTAACCCGGCAAAAATATATACGGTGGACACTGGACTGCTCAACGCCATGACCTACCGGAACTCAGCCAATAATGGCCCACTCCTGGAAAACCTGGTATTCATGCAGCTACGTCGTAAGGGCTGTGAAGTTGAATATGTCCAGCCTAAGGCCGGGGGGGAAACCGACTTTTTCGTCAGACATAAAGTTTCAGGAAAAATTGATCTGATTCAGGTTTGCTGGGACATGGCAGACCAACAAACCTTTGACCGAGAGATGAAAGGGCTGCAAAATGCCATGCAGGAATTCTCCATCAAGGAAGGTACAATAATAACCTGGGACGAAGAAACAACCATGGATGGGAATATTCAAATACTGCCTGTCTGGAAATGGCTTCTTCTCTAATTCCTGTTTTCCAGAAAAAACATAGGTGGTTGAGACTGGCGATAACCAATTTTGATTTTCCCAGACTTTTTACCGTCAATATCTACAATGCACTGTTGATTTTTTATTAAAAACTGCTTAAAACCTTGTGAAGGAGGAGCCTGGCAACATCAGTGGATCGTTGTCAGGCGAAGCAGATCCACGAGCGATTTGACGACCTTCATGGATTACACAAATAGAAGGAATAATGGAAATGAGTACTCTGCGAGCACATATTTCTGATCTCCTGGCCTGCCCTGACTGTGACCTGCTCCTTGAGCATAAGCATATAGAGCATGGCGAAAAAGCGTGCTGTCCGCGGTGCGGTCATGTTCTCCATGCTCCGAAAAGAAATTCGGTTGATAAAACCCTTGCCCTTGCCCTTACCGGGCTTCTTCTCTTTATACCGGCAAATTTCATGCCCATCATGACTCTTGACACCATGGGTTTTATGCAAGCCGGGTCAATTTTTGATGGTATACGAGTCATCTATGAAAGCGGCTATTTGTTTGTCGCTTTGATGGTTGCTTTGACAAGCTTTGCCTTCCCCCTTGTTAAGCTGTCACTCCTTTTTTATGTCTCCCTGCATCTCAAATTGAAGCGCTACCCGCACGACCTTCCCCTCTTTATGCGCTTGTATAAGCATCTTGATGAGTGGGGTATGCTCGAGGTGTATATGGTCGGTATCCTGGTTGCAATCATCAAACTGCACCACATGGCCCATATTCATTATGATTTTGGATTCTTCTGTTTCATAGGACTGCTTTTTGTCGCCCTCGCCTCTTCTGTATCTATGGATGAACATGAATTCTGGCAGCGGATCGAGGACAGGAGCGTATAATGGCTGAAATGACTGCTGATATAAGCCCAAAAGATCTGTCTGGCAGTGAGATCATTACCGCACGTGAGGCTGGTTTCCTGCTCTGCCATGACTGCCATAAGCTTATTGCAGACAAAGGAGAAGATACCCCGGAGAGATGCCCACGGTGCGAAGCTGCCATTCATCGGCGTAAACCTAACAGCATAACCAGAACATGGGCCCTGGTCCTCACCGCGGTAGTTCTCTCTTTTCCTGCCAATATGTTGCCCATTATGCGGGTGGATTTCTTAGGAACAGCTGACTATTCCACTATCATGGATGGCATTATTTATTTTTTTCAAACTGGTTCTTATGGCATTGGAGCCGTCATTCTCACAGCCAGCATCCTGGTGCCCGGCTTCAAAATAATTGGTATCGTTTTAATTCTGCTGTCGATTCATTTTAAATGGAAAACATGGCTCAGGCACAAGACTCTGCTGTTCAGGGCAATTGAATTTATAGGACGTTGGTCAATGCTTGATATCTTTGTCATTGCCCTTCTTCAGACATTGGTGAGTTTTGGCAATTTGACATCTATCGAGACAGCTGTGGCCGCAACGTATTTTACCGGTGTTGTGCTGTCAACCATGTTTGCCGCTATCACCTTTGATCCCCGGCTGCTCTGGGATGCGTAAGAGATGTTTGTTAACCACGAAACACACCGATAAGCAAGCTTGCTTGACATCGAGATACACAAACAATAAAAGCATAAAAAAAATAAAATCTTTTTTTCGTGTTTTTAGTGTATTTCGTGGTTCTTGAATCTTTAAAGGAATTTACTTGGATAACCACGAAATACACAAAATACACGAAAAGAAAAACAAAAAGCTTTTATTTGCAGAAGAGTGTTATGCCATTCAGGGTGCTGTGTTTGAGGTTTATCGTGAAATGGGATGTGGATTTCTGGAGTCTGTGTATCAAGAATGTCTCGAGAAAGAGTTGC
>JAUWDC010000270.1 GCA_030608985.1 Desulfobia sp.
CCGGCCGCGAAACTGGTCTTCTACTTCTTTCTGGAGCAGGGTCGTACTGAAAACCCATTGTACGGAACCTGCCATATGGCCGATGAAGACAAAAAAAGCTGCCCATGCCAATGTGGGAGACTGGCTGAAAAAGAGATAAGCGATGCTTGATACAAAAAAGCTGATAGCAATGCCTTTGGACATGGCATTTCTCGACTCTCCCAGTAGACGCCAGGCCATAATAGGGCCAATGGCAGCCCCTATTCCTCTGAAACTATACAGAATACCACTCCGACCGCTCTGGCCCTCCGAAGCAAATACCTGCTCACCGAAGATAGTCAGCATGACCAGGACACCGCCGGATAAGGCCCAGCCACTTTTTATCAGGAGAAGGCGACCGACTCTTCCGTGATTTTTAACATAACTGCAACCCTCCTTGAGATCAGTGATCCCAAGATAATCGGATAGTGTTGGCTTTTTATTAATTTTTTTCTTTGTAGCAGGCAGGGTCAGGCTGGATAACAGGATGGCAGAAATAAGAAAAGTTATGGCATCAATAATAATGGCAGTCTGCCAGCCAAACCAGCCGGTGACAAAACCGCCCAGTGCAGCGCCAACTGCCAGCATGACTGACCATGTGGCACCGCCTAAAGCGTTAGCGAGATTGAGTTCCTCCGGGCGACATATATTGGGTATTGAAGCACGGCGAGCTGGATCTGCGAAGGTCCACAATGCTTCTTGGAGCAGGGCAAGCACATAGACCATCCAGACGTGTTCAGGTCGTTTGATAAAGAGAAAAGCCAGGACTATAAAAATCCGTAGGATATCACAGCCGATCATTATTCCTTTTCGGGAAAAACGGTCGGCAAAGACACCTGCGGCCGGACCAAAAATACTGCTGGGAATAAATTTGGCAATCAGAAACCAACTGACAGCCTGACCTGATCCGGTAAGCTGGTTAAGAAGAACAAAGACGGCGATGTAGTTAAACCAGTTGCCGAACTGGCTGATAACACCTGACAGCCATAACTTCCGGTATTGGCGATTTTGCCGGAATAGGGTGGCATAACTCCGCCAGTCACTGACAGGAAGTGTTAGGTGTGAGGATTCAGTTTCTCTGGTCATGACAAGAGATAACTGGTTGAAGCGGAGGAGGGCAAGGGAAAAGATTATTTCTTCGAGACACAGAGTTCACTGAGATTAAACAAATAACCTCTGTGAGCTCTGTGTCTCTGTGAGAGATAGTTAGAAATCCTGAAAATCATCGTCATCAAACGGAATGACATCTTCCGCCTTTGTTGCCTTTGATGCTTTCGGCTTAGGAGAAGATGCCGGTGGTAACTGTTTTGGAGGCATTTTTTTAGCCGAATCTTGCTGCGTATCTTCATTAAATTGCTTTGCCTGGGAAGGAGAAGCTGTTTGACTCTGATTTCGAATTCCCACCATTTTTTCAAGATCATGGACAATATCGTTCATACCCGCGGCCTGGGCTGTGAGTTCTTCTGCTGCAGAAGCTGTCTCTTCGGCAACGGCTGCATTGGCCTGAGTAACTTTGTCAATTTCGGTGACGGCCCTGTTGACCTCATCGATACCTGTGGATTGTTCCTGGGAGGCTGTGGAAATTTCAGTGATCAATGTGCTGACCCGTTCAGATGAGCGGGCCGCAATATAGAACATTTCACTTGTCTCACTGACTAGGGCCGTGCCATTTTTGACTTTTTCCACGGTTGCATCAAGCAGGCTAGTGGTATCTCGAGCTGAATCTGCGGCCCGCATGGCGAGGCTTCTTACCTCATCGGCAACCACTGCAAATCCTGCTCCTGCTTCACCAGCCCTGGCTGCTTCAACAGCAGCATTCAATGCCAGCAGATTTGTCTGGAAGGCAATTTCATCAATGGTCTTGACAATTTTCTGGGTCTTTTCACTGGCGGAGGAAATGTCAGCCATGGACTCTATCAGTTCTTTCATTGAATTGTCGGCAGTTTCCATGGACTCCCTGGCTTCGCCCATGATCATATCCGCCTGTTTGGCGTTTTCGGCATTCTGTCTGGTAAGGGAGGACATCTCTTCTAATGATGAAGACGTCTCTTCCAGGGTGGCTGCCTGCTCGGATGCGCCTTCAGCCAGAGACTGGCTTGATTCGGAAATCTGCCCTGCCGCACCGCTTACCTGGTTGGATGAGGCAGACATCTCTTTGACAACACCGCTCAATAGGCTGATGATGCCTCGTGCTGTCAATGCCGCCAGGATAATACCAAGAAGAAACGTTATTGCACCGACGATTGCGACTTGCATCCGGGTCGCCGTAGCTGCTGACAGCATTATCTCGTCAGTCATGATATTTTTCTTTACCGTATCTTTTGCCTTGGCAAGGATTTCCTGAACATTACCAAGGGCCGGCATGGTTTGATTAGCATAAATGTCGTTGGCTTCTGCCATGCCGTGCAGTTTCTCCTCTGCTTCTGAGCGTAACTCTTTCAGGGTGCTCACTGTCTTAGAAAGATTAGGCATGATCACTTTTTGTAATTCCACAGAAGCGGCTTCAAACTGTTCTTCCGCTAGGAGATTTTTAATATTTTTACCGGCGGCATGCATGGCATTATGGCTTGGGTGAATGGAATCCCAGAGTTCTTTGAAATCAGCATCCCCATTCTCATAGGCGGCCAGACCCTGATTCGAGTTCATAAATTTGCCCAGTATGCACTTGGTTGGATCGGTCTGGAATTTTTTGATTGTGGTGCTCTTGTTAATAACAGCCTTATATACCTTGTTTGCCCAATTCAGGTGGGCTGCTTCAATCTCAGTAATCCTGATGGGAAGACTGAGGTCTCCCTGTTCATAGCTGAGGTCAATATCAATGGCGGATTCGTGGAGTTTGCGGTGGGGTTCTTCCAGTGATTTCAGTATCGGAACAAGGCTTGGGAGTAGTTTTTCCGCCTGTTTCCTTTCCGGGCCATAGAGCCATTTACCCATTCCGCATTTATGGTCATCGGTCTGCACTACAAGTTCTGTGACGCTGTCATCTGTTAGCAGAGCATTAACTTTTCCTGCCCATCTCAGGTGGTCAATTTCCCGCTGGACAAGCATACTTGTCAGCTTGTTACCATCAATCACTTCTGCAGCATTGTTCACGATGGTTCCCACACCAACGTAATTCAGAACGCCCACAACAATGAGAAGTATAAGAATGACTGCATAGCCCAAGGTGATTTTTTTGCCGATAGTCAGAGTTTTCAAACTCATGTTTCTTTCTC
>JAUWDC010000142.1 GCA_030608985.1 Desulfobia sp.
GAAAGATGAGCAATGATTTCCTGATAAGCCAGTCATCATCAACCACGAGAATGGTACCCTTTGCCTCATCAGAGCTTTCCTCCAAGATAACAGCGGGAACAGAATCGTCATCGCCCCCGGAATACGCAGGGAAAAATATCCGGAAAGTTGTCCCTTCACCCAATGTACTGTCAATATCGATAAAGGCATTATGCTGCTTAATAATATTGTCAACAATGGATAAACCAAGTCCTGTTCCTTTTGTACTGGACTTGGTTGAATAAAACGGCTCGAAAATAGTGACCAGATCCGTTTCCTTTATGCCGGATCCTGTGTCGGAAACACTCAGACTGATATAGTCACCAGCCGGGATATCCCCAAATTTAGCAGGCTGATTTTTCTGGAAAGAAATAGTGGAAGTTTCAATGTCAAGCCGGCCTCCATTTGGCATTGCATCCCTGGCGTTTGTAGCCAGATTAATCAAAACCTGTTCAACCTGATGAGGATCAACCATGACAAAATTTTCTTTATCAGTAAGCGTTATTGTACAGTCAATTTCGTCTGTTAAGAGAACCCTGAGAATGTTGTCGATATTGCTTATAATGTCATTTAATTCTGACTTCTTCAGATTGGTGGTGCGCTTGCGGCCAAACATAAGCAGATTTGATGTCAGATTCTGGCCCAGTTTTGAGGCCACAGTAATATAATTGATATATTCGTGCAGTTTTGTGTTCTCTTCGTCGATTTTGCCTTTCAAAAGTTGTGTTATCGTGGAAATAGAGGTGAGGACATTATTAAAGTCATGGGCCACACCACCGGCAAAATGGCCAAGACTTTCCACCTTTTTGGCCTGAATAAGATCTTCTTCCAGAAGCTTATTCTCGGTTATATCCCTATTACTTCCACGTCGTCCCCGGAATTGGCCATCAACATAAATTGGGCTGCACACATGCGAAAGCCAGCGCACATCACCATTCTTGGTAATAATCCGATATTCCATATCTTCATGGACCGGTTCATCAAAAGCCTTGAGATGATTTTTAAACATGCCTTTATCATCGGGATGAATCATGTCAAAAAACAAGTGTGATTTTTGGATAAATTCCTTCCGGGAATATCCAGTAATCCGTTCACAGGATGGAGATATAAAAGCAAGTTTTTTATTTTGATTTACCCAGTATTCAAAATTATAGGCAAATTCTGAAACAATTCTAAACTTCTCCTCGTTCTTGATGATTCGCGCCTGGTATTTGCTTAAGCCGAAAAACAATAGGGCAATTGTCACCGCACCCAGCATCCAGAGGAGCATATGGGTCATGACAATAATTTCCCGGGCTGAGGACGCTGCGTCATAATAAGGCTGCATAGGCACGGAAATACTCATTCCACCCCTGATGTCTCCAACATCATACCCCTGGTGTTCGTGACACCCCAAACATCTTTCTTCTGTAATATATGGAGACATCAGGCGCATATAGGGCAAGCCGTTTATTGTCGTAATTTCACTTATGGCCCCCTTGCCTTCTTCAAAGCCTTCTAAGGCTTTTGTCTCCCACTCGTCGGGGAAATTCTCAGAATTGAGCGGATCCAGGCTTACAGTGCGGTTGAAAACAGCCAGGTCGGGAGACTGTTTCTTGAGAAGATCATAGGCCTGCCTGGTCATCTGGAAAGGGTTAATCAAGGTATACATAGTACCATCTTGAGCAATAAGGTCACGCTTAGGACCACTGACAAGATACTGATTCGGTTGATTTATCTCAGTGACTTTTGCATAGACACCGCCATGCATACTATTCCAGCGCCTATAGGCAAGGTTGTGCTGGAAGATAGTTTCTGCTTCAATCTGGGCCTTACTGTATGTGGCTTTATAGTTCTCATGCATATTCCAGATGGCTGAAAGAAAGATGAGAACCGTCCACACAGAAAGCAATGCAAGTACGTATCTTTTGCCCCATATTTTTTGTATAATACTTTGGATAAACATATCAGCTCAGATTTTTTGTTTACTTTTCCGATAAATATTTGACGTATTCGCAGATAAGCACCCTAAACAACCGGGCATAAACTCCGACTTCGAAAAGCGCTCATACGCCGCGTGAATCTTTTGTAACTACTTGATATTACTGGTGGCGACAATTCAGATCACGACTTTTTGCGGGTTCATCAATATTTCGGAATATAGCATACTCTCCTGTCAATACAAGGCCCTTCAAGCCACCCTGTCAGAACAAAAAACTACGGATATGAGAAAGTGTCATGGCATTACAGGGCCATTTAGTATTATAGTTATTTCAGAATGTCCTGAAGTTATCTAGATACCATCTAAAAAAGCAACAGAGAGGAAGATTGCAGCTGTGGAAAAACATATTTTAATCGTGGATGATGAACGCTTGATTCTTTTTGGACTGACAGAGGCATTAAAAACAGAATCCGTCCAGATTAAGACCGCATCAACAGCGGCAAGCACGTTGAAGGCAATAGCAGCGTTCCCGGATTTTGATCTCTTCATAATTGATCTTACTCTCCCCGACATGGATGGTCTGGACCTGGCAAAGAATATCAAAAAAGATAATCCTTCTGCCAAGTTTATCTTCATGTCAGGGAAATATCGCGACAAAGAGGATTTCATCAACAATATCGAAGGAGGTGACGACATTGAACCGTGTCAATTTATCACCAAACCCTTTGATTTCGAAAAAACACAAGAAATTGTCTTTCAGGCCCTGGAAGAGTAATTGTAACTATTCATGTGGGGTACAAAATTAACAAAACCTTAGAAGTGGAAAGAAGGCCTAATATACTGTTATTTTGTAAAAGAGCGGATGATGATACTCTGGCCATTTTTTGCTACTTTCTTCCTCTTCTGTCAACTCAACATGCTTTGCAGACGCAGCAATAAGCTCCTGGGGATACTTTCCTTCCAGTAATGCCTCCTTTTCTTCAGCCGTCTCCGGAACCCTGACAATAAAACATTCTGCCTTTTCGGCAAACATACTTTCTACAGCTTGAATTAAAAAGCTGATAGCCTTCCAACGCGAAGCGATATCAAATTTCCCTTCAAAATCCTCTACAGAAAGAAACATGTACCACTTGCCTTTGACTTTTTTGACGACAAAATTTTCCAGAATATCCTGTGATTTCTCCCTGTCCAGAATGGGAGGAGTACAGTTAGGGCTGACTCCAGGCTCTGTTCTTTTGACGGCAATATCATCGTGGCAGCTGGGAATCCCTGATCCTCCCTGGTAACCAAAACACGATGTAATCGAAAAAACGCCGGTTAAGAGGCACACTATTCCGGCTGACAGTAAAAATTTATGTCCCTTTTTCACGCCAACTCCTTGTATTTAGTTGAATGATTCATTTGTTGATGTCTCAGAGCGATATACCCTGCTGATACTAGGATTGCAACTAATCCCGCAACTAATTCGCAACGAAAAGTTCATAAGCTGAATAGGCACCTTTCTGTAACTGTTCAGCAGTGCTTCAGATGTGTGCAAGCAGGTTGGCGAACTATAGTAAACCCTATGTGAGTCAGCCTGATCGTGCACAGATGGGGTGCTGCTGAACAGTTACCTAATCCCGCAGGAAATGACACATATACCCACCTGGATTTTTCTGCAGGTAATCCTGATGATATTCTTCCGCAGAATAAAAAGGTGCTGCTTGAGTAATCTCAGTGACAACAGGATCAGGCCACTTTCCTGAACTGTCCATCTGCTTCTTTTTCTCTGTGGCAATTTTGTGCTGTATCTCATCTTGATACATAATGAGCGATCTGTATTGCGTTCCTCTGTCGTTCCCCTGCCGGTTTAAAGTAGTCGGATCGTGGAGACGAAAAAAATAATCAAGAATTTCCGCATACGATATTATATCCGGATCAAATTCTACTTGTACAACCTCTGCATGACCTGTTTTCCCTGTGGTTATCATTGGATACGTTGGATCCGGTACATTGCCTCCCGCATAGCCAACTGTTATATTGATAACACCAGGAATCTTTCGAAGAATTTCCTCAACACCCCAGAAACACCCTGCCCCGAGAACAGCTGTTTCGCTCTTTCCTGCAGTGGTTTTTTCTTTTTTACCCTTGTTGAAAAGCGATAAATGGTCTCCATATCCTTCGCTTTCAAGACGATCAACCGGGATGAAACGAAGGGATGCAGAGTTGATGCAGTATCGTTTGCCTGTGGGCGTCGGCCCGTCATCAAAAACATGTCCCAGGTGGGAATTCCCTGCGTGGCTTCTCACCTCGGTTCGAGTCGTAAAAAAAGAACGGTCTGTCTTCGATACAATATTGGCTGGATCTATAGGCCGTGTAAAACTTGGCCACCCCGTTCCTGACTCAAATTTATCAAGGGAACTAAAAAGAGGCTCTCCGGAAACAATATCGACATAAATTCCGGGCGCTTTATTATCCCAGTATTCATTGCGAAAAGCCGGCTCTGTGCCGTCCTCCTGGGTCACTTTATACTGCAAAGGGGTCAATATCCCTTTCAACTCTTCTTTATTTGGTGAACCATATTGTATTGTTGACTCTGCCATAATAACACCGCCTGTTGCCAGTAGCACCGTCAAGAAAATAAAAAGCAGCCACAGTGCATGACTACTTTTTGTGTTATCTTGCCGGTGATGGGTTAATTTATCCATAATGAGCTACCTATAGTTGACTTCATTATATAAATAGTAAAAAATTTCTTTGTGCCTTCGCCGTTGCACTGTTGCGACATTGCGTTAAAATTTAAAGTTTTCGCGACGCCATCACAGTTGCCTTATATTAAAGAGAACAAAAACAAAAAGAATGTTCACGCAAAATAATAAGACCCCGCAGGGATCTTCTTCCCAGGGCATCCACTATGGCTGGT
>JAUWDC010000264.1 GCA_030608985.1 Desulfobia sp.
GAGAAACGATTATGTCATTACTTTCTTATGATGCTTCTGAGCTTTACGATTGGATCGCATCACAACAAGATATTTTGATACTCGATGTCCGCAACGAGAAAGATTTCAATAGGTTCAAGGTCGAAGGCCCCTATCCTGTTAACATACTTAATGTCTCCTACTATGATTTTATGGAAGAGGAAGATGCCTCCGTTGCCTTGGTTCCCCAAGACAAAACTATCAGAATAGTATGCGCCCAGGAAGGTTCCGCAAAATATGTCGGAGAAATTCTTGAAAAACATGGCTTCACGGATGTTCGTTATCTTACTGGCGGTATAAAAACCTGGGGGAATCTTCTTGTTCCAAAATTGATCAACCCCGGCCAGGAATTCGAACTCTATCAATTTATCCGCTCTGCAAAAGCGGCATGCGGCTATGGCCTCATCTATAAAAATGAAATCATGCTGTTCGACCCTACTCGGAACATTGATTTTTACATGGATTTTGTCACACAAAAAGGTGTCAAAATCATCAAAACATTCGAGACCCACTTGCAGGCCGATTATATTTCCGGCAGCAGAATCATTTCTGAAAAAACAGGTGCCATTTTTTATGGCCACGATGATTTTATAAATTCAAAAATCATCTATACCCCTCTTAAAGATGGTGACACCTATTCTTTTTCGACTGGGGGGCCCGTGGTCAAAGTCGTCCACACCCCGGGACATACTCCGGGAAGTACATCCTTTATCATAGCCGATCAATACATGCTTTCCGGAGATGCAGAATTCATCCAGTCGATAGGAAGACCCGATCTCGGCGGCAAGGCAGAAGAATGGGCAAAACTACTTTTTCAAACCCTCCAGACCAAACTCCTGAATTTTGATGACAATCTGCAGGTTCTCCCGGGACACTTTATGGATTGGAGTGAAGCCAATGAGAATCTTATTTTCATGAGAAGCCAAGGTGAAGTGAAGGAAATTAACCAGGCAATATACTCCATTGATAATGAAAAGGATTTTTTTCAATTCATTAAAGATAATATGCGCCCTCAGCCTAAAGAATACGCTACTATCCGGCTGATAAATGCCAACCTGCTACAGGAAGACGATGAGCAGCAGGAAATCCTTGACCTTGGTAAAAATGAGTGTGTGGCTACTGCCTATGCCAAAGCACAGGAGGCGGCCTGAGCCTGTATGCACTACGTCCGTTCCTCCATGGAATGATTTATGAAAGAACCAGGCAAGAAAAACAACTCCGCACGACCTGAAGAATGGGTTGACCTGTATGGAGATATCCTGTTTCGGTTTGCCTACGGTCGCACTTTAAATCCTGAGCTTGCTGAAGATCTTGTCCAGGAAACTTTTCTGTCGGCCCTTCGCTCTAAATCTTCTTTCAAGGGCTCCTCTTCCCTCAAAACCTGGCTCATTGCTATCCTGAAAAATAAAACTATTGATCACTTCAGACGGGTTGCCTTTGAACAGCCGGCGGCAGGATTCCCTGGAGATGGAGATCCCATTATTGATCTCTTTGACAAACAGGGGAAATGGATTACCGAACCGACAAGATGGGAGGATGATCCACAGAAACTTGTTGAAAATGACCAATTCTGGCATACAGTACAAAACTGCATCGCAGGTATTCCGGATCGGCTAGCCCACATATTCACCCTTCGCGAACTGAATGAAATGACAACTCCGGAAATTACTGAACTGATGGATATAACCCAGCAAAACTGCTGGACTTTGCTTCACCGGGCCCGCCTCTCCATGAAGCAGTGTCTTAACGTAAAATGGTTTACAAAATAACAAATACCACTGTATAAAAACATATGTACACCTGCAAACAAGTCACCGGACTTATATCCCAATCTCTGGACCATAAACTGAGTTTTCGCCAGAAGATCGGTATGTATCTCCATCTCTCCATGTGTAAATTATGCAGCCGCCATAAAAAACAGATGGCCTTTCTTAAACAGCTCCTTGACTTGAATAAAAAACAGCCGGACACAATCCATCACTCTATGAATCTTTCCGAGACAAAAAAAGAAGAAATAAAGAGATGTATTCGTGAGCATACTCACTCCTGAGCACTTTTCTCCAAATTTTTCATTTTTTCCTGTAAGGTTTTCCTTCTTCTTCCGTCTAATAATCAAAAGACAACATATTAAATGAACATAATGACAGACAGCACTGTTGACACAAAAGGGAATATTACTTAAAAGTATAGTTAGGTCAGATACAATGTGACATTTAGCATAGCTCCTTTTCAGTCTGCTTATTTAAGCAAAAAGGAGCTGTCAGATTCAAAACAAGAGGAGGATATCATGAAAACAAAAATTAGCCGTTTAATGACTGGAGTAGCTTTACTTGCCGCACTCAGTCTAGGACTGAGTGCCTGTGCCCAGCAGACCAGCACGGGAGAGCTGTATAAACGCGTTCCCGCCAAAGAGCATGTAGAACAATTTCCTGAAGGGCATCAGGGCGGCCAGGGCCATTTCTGCCACTATGACGATGAGGCTGATGTCTACTTCTGCTCTTACTAGGCAAGTAAACCAAGAGATTAAAACTGTACCGGAAGGGGCTTAGATTTCCTCAAGCCTCTTCCGGCTTTTTCCCCTAATGTCCCAGCAAATCTTCATCACTTTCCCTTTCCTCCTCTTCTAGCCCATTTAACAAGTGCTCTTCCGTCTCTGTCAGAAAGGCCAGATAACGGGCTCCTTTTTCTGCCTGTTCTGCTATACGCCGTATACGCGCTATTATATCAAGACAGTGCGCTGTCCTTCTCACCGAAATATCTCCACGGGTAGCGGCCTGAAGGAGGCTGTTCTTCAAAGCGCGATATTCATCTTTCACATCTTCGAGTTCTTCCTTGCAGACTGCAGCCGAGTATTCCTCCAGGTCAATATTGACTTTTCGCAATAATTTAACGGTATTACTTTTATATCGTGTCACTTCTTCAATAAGCTGAGGATTCTTTACCTCGTGACGGGGATCAGACTGAAACCGAGCAAGGTCAACAGCCAACGCAGCAACATCACGATAATATCCTGCCACCCGCAGAGCATTGGGAAGCTGGTTTGACAATTCAACCGGCAAATTTTTCTTTTGCATCTCATTCCCGAATGCACCGATGGCTTTATTTAATTTGTTAATTACTACTTTATCCACAGCAAGCCGTTTCCCCGGTACTGTTTCGGTACTTATTGCTCCCTTTGCCATACGCCTGGCGATCACACCTGTCCTCCGAAGCTCCATTTCCAGAGCATGAAGGGCAAGTCCAGGAGTTGACAGGACATTACGATCTAAAAATTGAGGACGGGATTCATCTTCCTCAGC
>JAUWDC010000185.1 GCA_030608985.1 Desulfobia sp.
GGCTCCCTTCATCTCCCTGGAGCTCGACCAAACAAGTATGGACGTGATGCGGAGTTTGAAAAAGCTTTTTGATCCTCATAACATCTTGAATCCTGGTAAAATATTCCCTGCTTCTAAGTAACAAAGATATTTTTTGACCACTGCTGCTTTTTCAGTCCCTTAGATTGCTGAAAAAAGATTTGACAATGAAGCATATTATCATTTATATACTATGTTTCTTTTAGAAAACGTGTGTTTCTGTAAATTTTGTCTTCTGAAGATGCTTCGCACTCTCGGGGGCACAACATATTAATTGATTCTATTATATAAAGGATGTGAAGAAAAAATGATTGAAGTTGAGGTAAAAGGAGATATCGAATATGCTATTCGTCAGCTAAAAAAGAAACTCATGCTCGACGGCATTAAAAAAGAATTAAAGCGTCGGGAATACTATGAGAAGCCAAGTGAAAAAAAACGTCGCAAAAAGGCTGAGGCACAACGAAAACTCCGCAAGGCTATTTGGAGGCTGGAGCGAGAAAGTTAAGGCTCCATTTTTCCTCGTATGAAAAAATCACGAGGAAAAAAAACGTACCCATCTTTTTCCATTGCTTCACATCAAAACAGGTCCCCTGGCAGGAAAAAATTTCTTAAAGAATATGTTGCCTGCCAGGATCTGTTCCTTCATTATCTGAATGCCGAAAAAAGGCTGGCTGACAACACCGTCGATTCCTACTCTTCAGACTTGAATCTGTTTTTCACCTTCCTCTCTCAAAAGAGAACCCCCCTTAACCAAGTCTCTCCACAACAGATTCGAAAGTTCCTGACCCTTTCCCAGAAAAAAGGAATTACTTCCCGCAGTAATGCTAGACGGCTTTCCTGTCTTCGTGCTTTTTTTCGCTTCCTCCTGACAGAACGCGTCATAGACTCCGACCCAACGAGAATGATGGACCTCCCCAAACCCCATCACCTGCTCCCCAAAGATCTCACTGTTGACGAAATAAATCAACTTCTTCACGGACAGGGAGAAAAATCTCCCTATGCAATACGCAATACCGCTATGCTGTATCTGCTGTATGCGACCGGCATGCGAGTTTCTGAACTCGTAAAACTTCCTGCGGCAGGGGTCAATATGACAGCGGGCTATATCCGCGTCCTCGGCAAGGGCAATAAAGAGAGAATCATCCCTTTTGGGGAAGAGGCAAAAGAAAAGGTTCTCCAATATCTTCACGACAGCAGACCCACGTTGATAAAAAACAAAAAATCCGATTTCCTTTTTGTGACAAACAGAGGAAGTGCCATGTGTCGGCTTCGCTTCTGGCAGATTATCAAAGAAACAGCCTTACATGCCGGGATATCAAAAAAAATAAGCCCCCACATTCTTCGACACTCCTTTGCAACTCATCTCCTTGCCCACGGTGCTGATCTGCGCTCTGTACAACTTTTACTGGGACACTCAGATATCTCCACAACTCAGATATATACCCACATTGACTCTAAGCGCCTTAAAGACATACACCAAAAGTTTCACCCCAGGGGGTAATTAATTTTGAATTTCGGATTTGGGATTTGGGATTCCTGGGATCAAAACAATTGGGATGAACTCGCCGATAAGCACCCTAAACAACCGGGCACTCTTTTCAGTACCCCCTTGAGGGGTATAAACTCCGATTATAGTATAATTACTTTTACTCTGACCTCAATTATGGTTAAATTAATCTCACCATGACCCCAAGTATGGGTGAATCCAAAATCAAAAATCCGAAATCAAAAATCCCAATGGAAGTTATCACCACCCACCTCAATGCTGATTTTGACGGCATGGCCTCAATGATTGCCGCCAAAAAACTTTACCCTGATGCGGTCCTCTCCTTTTCAGGATCACAGGAGAAAAATCTGCGTAAATTTTTTGTGCAGTCGGTCATGATTTATGATTTTCAACGGGTAAAAAATATTGATCTTGACACAATCACTAAACTCATCGTTGTCGACACCAGACAACCATCGAGAATCGGCAATTTTGCCAAATGTCTAAACAACAAGGGCATAGAAGTCCACCTATACGATCACCATCCCGATGCTCCTGGTGACATGAAAGGAGACGTTGAGGTTGTTCAGCGAGTGGGTGCAACAACAACCATTTTTGCAGAAATTTTCCAGAAACGAGGTATTGCGATTACCCCGGAAGAAGCGACTCTTCTGGCCGTGGCAGAATATGAGGATACAGGATCTTTCACTTTCTCCACCACAACTCCGGCAGACCTCAAGGCGATGGCATGGTTACTGTCCTGTGGTGCCGACCTGCATACAGCCTCGCAATTCATTACACAACAGCTGACAGCCAAAGAGGTTGTTATCCTCCATGAACTGATTAAATCGGCAACGACATACACCGTTCAGGGGATTGATATAATCGTGGCAAAAATATCATCCTCCGACTATATCGACGAATTCTCACTGATTGTCCGGCGTTTTACAAGCATGGAGAACCTTAACGTTCTCTTCGCCCTGGCCCGAATGGTGGATAAGGTGTATCTCATCGCCCGCAGTCGTATTCCAGAGGTCAATGCGGGACAAATTGCCATGGAGTTTAACGGTGGTGGGCATGCTTCGGCGGCATCTGCAACCATCAGCGGTAAAACCCTTGTAGAAGCAGAAGAAAAACTTATCAACCTTCTTCACAAACATGTTCGCCCTCAGAGTCTTGCCAGCGAGTTGATGTCCTCCCCAATTATCTCTATAGAGCCGCATATCACCATGCAGGAGGCTAACGACATCCTGACAAGATACTCGATTACCGTTCTTCCCGTCCTGGAAAATAAAAAGCTTCTCGGTCTGCTTTCCAGGCGTGAAGCAGGCAAATCAATTTTCCATCACTTGGGAAACCTGCCGGTCTCGGAATTCATGACAACCGAGTTCGCCACCCTGCCTTCTTCCGCTTCACTTGCTGAAATCCAGGAACTGATTATTGAGCATCGACAACGCTTCATACCCGTTGTTGACAAAGAGACTCTTGTTGGCGTTATCACCCGGACAGACCTTTTCAATCTTCTAGTAAATGATCCCGCCTATCTACCTGGGCTCAAGACATCCGGAGCACAACCGTCTATAGAGAGAAACAGAAATTTAAGTAACCTTATTGTCCAGCAACTATCCCGTGACATTATTGTCCTCCTGAGAACTATGGGAGAAGTAGCCAAACAAATGGACTATACCGCATATGCAGTTGGCGGGTTTGTTCGTGATCTCCTCCTCCATGAGCCTAATCTTGACATTGACATTGTTATCGAAGGTGATGGAATCAGTTATGCTAAAAAACTCGCGGACAGGCTTGGCGGTTCTGTACGAACTCATGAAAAGTTCAATACCGCTGTTGTAAAACTTCCCAATGGAGTCAAAGTGGATATTGCCACTGCTCGAATGGAATATTATGAGTCTCCGGCAGCAATGCCGATTGTAGAACTCAGTTCCATTAAACTTGACCTGTACCGTCGGGATTTCACTATTAACGCTATGGCCATCCATCTCAACCCTGGCAAATTCGGTATCCTTGTGGACTTCTTCAACTGCCAAAACGATCTCAAAGATCACAAAATACGCATTCTTCACAACTTAAGTTTTGTTGAAGATCCAACCAGGATTTTTCGAGCCATCCGCCTTGAGCAGCGTATGGGATTCACTATGGGAAAGCTTACCGAACGGCAAATTAAAAATGCCGTCAAGATGAATCTATTTAATAGATCGTTGGGGCACCGCTATTTCCAGGAGATGAAACTTATTCTTTCGGAAAAAAATCCGTTGCCGGCAATCTATCGCTTGTCCCACTTTGACTTGCTGAAATTTCTCCACCGCTCTTTACGCATTGATGAACGTCTTTCCCTTGTCCTGGAAGAGGCCCACCGTGCCATGTCCTGGCATAAACTCCTTTACCTCAATGACAGGTGCAGACAGTGGATCGTGTATATGCTGGCACTGACATCCCGCCTGCAGACCAGGGGCCTTCTGGCATTCTGCCGCACAATTGAAGTACCGGAACGTTACACCCAGATGCTGGTGAGGGAAAAAGTAGAAGCACACAGGGTAATACGCACACTTCAGCGGCGTGTCCATCTCCGCCCAAGTGAAACGTATTGGCTGCTCAAGGGTTTCTCGGATGAAGGCCTTCTCTATGTCATGTCAATATGCAGGAACCAAATTGGAAAACAGGCG
>JAUWDC010000121.1 GCA_030608985.1 Desulfobia sp.
GGCTCCCTCCATCGCCTTTCAGAAGACATGGTAATATCTCCTGAAGATCTAGCTGCCAAAATTTCAGAACCGACGCTGCTTGTTGGTGACGGTGCCGGACTCTATGGAGACATGTTCAGGGAGGCTCTGGGCCAAAATGCGATATTCCCTCCCCCTCACCTTAGCTTTCCACGTGCAGTCCATATAGGGTATCTTGCACTTCCCCTCTGGGAACAGAAAAATTTCCTCGATCCAGCCAGTGCCACTCCAATCTATATCCGCCCTTCTGACGCCGAGATACACCTTTCAAAAAAATAAATACGTTTATCGTCGAAGTATGAATGCGGTAGGGGTATTCTATATGTTGACAGCTCAATACCAGTGATTATTTTTTTTAAAAGTGGAGTGTCAGCAGAATAAAAATTTTAGAGGGAGGAAAACCATGGCGTATACCATTCAGAAGGTCGATTACTATTACACAACCGTTAAAGATCAACCTGGAGAAGCCTTTAAGTTGCTCACAATGATTGAAGAAATGGGGATTAATCTTCTCGCTTTTACCGCCGTTCCAGTGGGACCTAACTCCACACAACTGGCACTTTTTCCTGAAGATGTGCTACAATTCAAACATGAAGCCCAGAATGCCCAGATGGCGCTCGATGGACCCCATAAGGCCTTTCTCGTTCAGGGAGATGATGAGTTAGGGGCTCTGGCTCCCATCCATTCAAAACTCTATGACGCCAATGTAAATGTCTTTGCCTC
Source organism: Desulfobia sp. (assembly GCA_030608985.1). Lineage (GTDB taxonomy): Bacteria > Desulfobacterota > Desulfobulbia > Desulfobulbales > SURF-16 > Desulfobia. The sequence continues at coordinate 742 of JAUWDC010000121.1, forward strand.
AAGCGGAGTGGCAGACAGCTGCGGGTGCTATGGTTACATAATCTACGTTAAACCAGAGGATTTTGAGAGAGCCGTTGCTGCCCTCGATTTGAAATAAATTTGATGTCTCAAAAAGGCAGGGATGATGGAAGATCTGACATTATTGCTTCCCCTCAAGGTAAAGGTAAATAGTGGGGAAAAAGCCATCATCTCCTGCCCTTTCTGTGGCAGAAAACACTCCGTTGTTCCTGCTGTTGTCAAGCGCTTTTCCCTGAAAGACTTTGAAGTAACGTGCCGTTGTAATGAATCATTTCACGTAAAATTCGAGGTAGCCAAAAGAAGTATTCACGACTTTGATGTGACTGTCAGCAATCCACTGAATGATCACACCTTCAGGAATATTAACATTCAGCTTTTGAATAAAAACCACATTAATTTTACCTGCAAAGAACAACTCAATATCCGGAAAGGGCAAAAACTCCGGGTCTCTATTTCCTTTCCAACTCCCCATATTCCGCATATTCAAACCAACGCTATTGTCAAACTGGTCCGTGGCAATTTTGTCAGTTGTTTTTTTACCAAGTCAATAGATCTTTCCTGATATTCATTCCGCCTGTTTTATAAAAGGTTGACAGCAAATGTACACATGTTACATTTACAATCATTACATTTATCCATCCTAACCCAGAGAGACAGGCTCTCAACACATTCACAACAACAGACACAATGCCTAAAGAACTCACGCAGAAACAGTGTCAGATGCTTACCTATCTGGAAAAGCATCTTAAAAAGCAGGGCTCGATCCCTAGTCTACGCCAGGCGGCTATTGACCTTGGCATCAGCCATACGGCAGTGGCCCAGATGATCAAATCCCTCGAAAAGAAAGGATATGTCCAGCGGGACGGACACTACAGCAGAGAAATACGCCTGCTGGGAAGAAACAGGGAACAGACGGTCCATCGCGGCCGTGAGGTGGCAGTAATTGGCAAGATTACTGCTGGGCTACCCATGTATGCACAACAGGAATATGACGAGGCTATACTGGTTGATGGAGATCTCTTTCGTGCTCCAAATCTTTTTGCCCTGCGGATCAAAGGAGACTCCATGAAGGCCGCCGGTATATTTCATGGCGACCTGGTGATCTGTGAACCACGGCAATATGCTGTCAATGGTGAAATTGTTGTCGCCCTGATCAACAATGAAGAAGCGACCGTCAAACGTTTCTTCCTCAAAGAGGATGGGGTTGAACTTCATCCGGAAAACGAGGCATATTCAGTAATGCGCTATAATTTGGGGGAAGTCCTTATCCAGGGCAAGGTCATCGGCCTGGTCCGCGGACCGGAACAGGCCACCAGGTTATAAAGAATGGCCCGCTCAATTATCCACCTCAACGTCACCGACTTTGCTGTTGCTGTGGAGCGCCTCCTTGACCGATCTCTCCTCAATCGGCCGGTCATCGTCACGACATCCCAATCATGGCGGGCTGTCGTCCATGATATGAGTGAAGAAGCGCTCCGGGACGGTGTCCGGAAGGGCATGTTACTCAAAGATGCCAGGCGTCTCTGCAGCAAAGCAGTCCTGAAAGAGGCACAGCCGAAAATCTATCGCAAAGCAATGCGGGGAATGTTGCGGCAGGCTCTTCCCTACTCTCCTCTTGTGGAAACAGGAAACAATGACGGCCACCTCTTCTTAGATGTCTCCGGAACCAGCCGGCTTTTCGGGCCGCCAGCAGACATTGCCTGCCATATCAGGGAAAGTACGCAGAATCATCTAGGTCTGAATCCGATCTGGACGGTGGCAACCAATAAACTGGTGGCCAAAGCAGCAAGCCGGCTGGTCAAGCCGACAGGGGAATATATTGTTGAAGCAGGAACAGAAGAGACCTTTCTTTCCCCGCTGCCGATACCAATTCTGCCGGGACTCTATCCGAAAGAGCTGAGTAGACTGGAGGAGTTCAATTTACGTATCATCAGTGAAGTCTCGGCTCTTTCCTGCTCGCAGCTTGTGGTCCCGTTCGGGAAAAGGGCTGAAAAGATCTATTATGCCGTTCGCGGTATTGACTCCACACCGATATTTTCCATGGCCCGGACACCTCCGAAAATATGCGTGGAACACTTTTTCAATAATGAAAGCAATGACTGGCAGCTGGCCCTGGCAGTGCTCTTCGAGCTGGCAGAAAAAGCAGGGAGAAAGTTGCGCCACAGAAATCTTGTCGCACGGCAGATAAGCGTCTGGCTGGAATACGCAGACAGACGGCGGGCAATACGCCAGGTGACGGTCAAAAAAGGCATTTGTCATGACGATACGCTTTTCTCTCTGGCCCAGGCTGTCCTAAAGCGAGCCTGGATACGCAGAATTCAGCTGCGGCGCCTCCGTCTTATCTGTGCCAAACTGACAGCGCCGTCATCCCAGGCTTTTCTTTTTCCAGAAGAAAAAAAACATATTGCCCACCGACAGAATCTAACTACAGCACTTGATCGAATACGGATGCGACACGGCGAAGCCAGCATCAGACATGGTCGATGCCTTGCCTATTAAAGAGGAAATCTCATGCTCAGCACACAGTTTCATTTTCATTCACCGGTGAAGGCACATTTCGGTACAGGAAGCAGGTTTCTTCTTTCTGAATTACTGAAAAATTATGCTCGGATCGGCATAGTCTCAGGAAGAACCTCTCTTGACACAACCGGTATGCGTTCATTTCTTAAAAAAGAACTGCATGACAAAGAACTCTCTTTTTTCTGTGAGATCGAACCAAATCCTTCTATTGACACAGTCGTGCGGGGTGGAGATTTTGTCAATGACCAAAACTGCCAGGCCATTGTCGCTGTCGGCGGCGGCAGTGCCCTTGATGCCGGAAAAGCCATTGCAGCGCTCTGCACAAACAGGACGGATTTCCACCAGCTTATCGACCAGAGTGTTTTTCCCGAACAGCCGCTACCTGTGATAGCAATACCGACTACCTGTGGGACGGGCAGTGAAATGAACCATTACGCGATCATCACGGACACCGACCACAGGGACAAATTGAATTTCTCTGCAGAAAACACTTTCCCCAGTCACGCCCTGCTGGATCCGGAGCTGCTTCGTTCCCTCAGCAAAAATCTCGTCCTGGCAACAGCATGTGATGCATTAACCCACGCCCTGGAGGGATTCATATCAAAACGAGCCAATCCCTTTTCCGACACCCTGGCTCTCGATGCCATGGAGCGTATTATTGCGACACTGGCGGCAAATCAAGCTCCTGGGTCGAAAGATTCTCTTGCTTCATTCCTCTATGCTTCGGCCCTGGCCGGTTCTGTAATCCTCCATACCGGCACAACCCTTCTTCACTCCCTGGGGTACTACCTGACCAACCATAAAAATATCCACCACGGCACAGCCAATGTTATCCTTCTCCCGTATTTTCTGAAAATGCTGGCTGTCCATAATGTTACCAAATATGATCATATCGCAGCCCTGCTTAATCGATACAATCTGCGGTTCGATACGATTATTGCCGAATTAGGCTGCACTTCTTCTCTGCATGAAATAGTCCCAGATGGCGAACTGGAGACAATGGTTGAATATGCCATAGCCAAGAAAAATGCCCTCTCCACTCCCTTTCCAGTAGAGAAAGAGGGTGTTCTGGATCTATTATCACGTCCTGTATAAGGGCCCCGTATCTCTGCAATGGAACCATTCTTTGCTCCGCTCATTGTCCGCTCGTATTATTCTCTTCTGCAGGGTACCGGTTCACCGGCGGAACTCTGCCGTCATGCATCCAAGCTCGGCTACACACATCTTGCCCTGACCGACCGCAACAACCTCTATGGACTCTGGCCATTTCTTCATGCCTGCCGCCGGGAAAAAATTATCCCACTGATCGGAGCGGAAATAACCGAACCGGAATCAGGAAAAAGCGCGGTCTGCCTGACAAGAAACGAAATTGGCTATACACACCTCTGCCGCATCATTACCAACCGCCACTGTGAAACGAATTTTCAGCTTCGTGAAGGTATAGGATGCCATGGCAAGGGCCTTGTTATCCTGAGCAGCGACATTGACTTGCTTCTCTCCTGGAAAAATGCCGGCCTGGAGATTGCCGCCAACTTGGGCAGAAAACCGACAGCAGCCTCAAGAATACTTTACAAGCAGGCCAGCCAGCACAACATCCCTGCTGTTGCCACTCCTGACAGTATGCTGAACGAAGCCGAAGATTACTCCCTGCACCTGTTATTAAGGGCCATTGCCGGCAAGACAACCCTCTCGCGACAGAGCCATGGTGAATTCGTTTCCTCCGACTTTTATCTCCATCCACCCGGTCATTACCAGCATATATTTTCTCACTGGCAGAACTGTATAAAATCCACCATGGATATCGCCCATAAATGCCAATTCCATGGCCCAAATTTCGGCATTGTGCTCCCCCCCTATCAGCACAAAGAAGGATTAACAGCCCTCCAGACCTTAACCAAGGCGGCATACAAAGGTGCCCGGCACCGATACGCCGACAACCTTCCAAGTGCCGTTGTCTCCCGCCTGGAACATGAACTCCGGATCATTTCCCAAATGGGTTTT